>JAWLET010000231.1:0-4709 GCA_041685955.1 Desulfobacteraceae bacterium
ATTAATAGGCTATTTCTACCGATATGTCATATTTGATATATGTAACGGTCTGATTTTTCTATAAAAAATTTCTAAAAAAGCTTGACAGAACCGTGGCGGCCCTGTATTTAAAATCTTAAGTACAGTTACTATTTTCGCACTCCCGCATATTCGTTCCCCGGGTTCGTAGGAGAGTTCACGGTCAGTTTTATAAACTTTTCTTCGTAACTACTTACAGGTCCAGGGGCCTAAATGAAACGCAAATCACCATACACATATCGCAAACAAACCCGAGCCAAAGAGAGTTCCGATTGTCCCGCTTTAAACGTAAACCCTGAACACTGATTGATAACATACGCTTTGAGTGGATGCCTAAACTTCATTATTAACCATTAAATCTTAACTGCAGGAAAGGAGGAGCCATGAACGTTTCGCGTCGTGATTTTTTCAAGATCACCGGGGCTTCTGCTGCGGGCGCGGCCGTGCTGGGGCTGGGGTTGAACTTGAAACCCTTCAAATCCCATGCTCAGACACTCAAGCTTCGCTACGCCAAGGAGACAACGAGCATATGTTGCTATTGTGCCGTTGGCTGCGGTGTGATCTGTAGCACCGGAGAAGCAGGAGCAGGAAAAATCATCAACATCGAAGGGGATCCGGATCATCCGGTCAACGAAGGGGCACTCTGTTCCAAGGGGGCAGCACTGAGCCAGTTGGCCAACAATGATAACCGCATCGTCTCGCCCATGTACCGTGCCCCGTACAGCACGAGCTGGCAGAAGGTATCCTGGGACTGGGCCCTTTGGACCATTGCCAAGCGGGTGAAAGAGAGCCGGGATTCAAGCTTTGAACAGAAAAACGCCAAAGGTCAGGTGGTCAACCGCACCACCGCCATTGCCAATGTGGGAAGTTCCGCCCTGGACAATGAGGAGTGCTGGTTGATACAGGCCTTAATGCGGTCCCTGGGGCTGGTCTATATCGAGCACCAGGCCCGTATCTGACACAGCGCCACAGTTGCGGCTCTGGCAGAGTCGTTCGGACGCGGCGCAATGACCAACCACTGGATCGACATCAAAAACAGTGACTGTATCCTGATCATGGGGTCCAACGCGGCCTCCAGTCACCCTATTTCCTTTAAATGGGTGACCGAAGCCATGAAACAGGGGGCCAAACTGATCAGTGTGGATCCCCGTTTTACCCGTACCTCTTCCAAGGCGGATTTTTATACCGCATTGCGATCAGGGACGGATATTGCCTTCCTGGGTGGATTTATCAAATACATTCTGGATAACGAAAAATATTTCAAGGAGTATGTGGCCGAGTACACCAATGCGTGTTTCCTCGTGGCCGACTCTTATGACTTCAACGATGGACTCTTCTCTGGATATGATCCCAAAAAACACAAATATGACAAGAGCACTTGGGCCTTTGTAAAGGACGAAAAAGGGATCCCCAAAAGGGATCGGTCCCTTCAGGATCCTCGGTGTGTCCTTCAACTGCTCAAAAATCACTTCAGCCGGTATGACCTGGACACGGTATCCGCCATCACCGGGACCCCGAAAGAGGACCTTGCGAAGGTATACGAGATGTACGCCGCTACCGGTCAGAAGGGAAAGGCCGGGACCATCATGTATGCCATGGGATGGACCCAGCACACGGTGGGAGTGCAGAATATTCGCACCATGGCCATTATCCAGTTGTTACTGGGGAATATGGGTGTGGCCGGAGGCGGCGTCAATGCGCTGAGGGGGGAGTCCAATGTGCAGGGGTCTACGGACCATTGCATCTTGTTTCATATTCTGCCCGGGTATCTCAAGACCCCCAAGGCCTCGCAACCGACTTTGGCGGCCTATAACGAGAAATACACACCTCAAACCAAAGATCCCTTAAGTGCCAACTGGTGGTCAAATTATCCCAAATATTCGGTGAGCCTGCTCAAATCCTATTTTGGGGATAAAGCCACCCAAGCCAATGAATTCGGGTACAACTGGCTCCCCAAACTGGACGATGGCATGACCTATTCATGGCTTGATCTCTTTGACAGCATGTACAAGGGTGAGTTCAAGGGGCTGTTTGCTTGGGGCATGAATCCAGCGGCCTCGGGGGCCAACGCCAACAAAAACCGGGACGCCATGGCCAAACTGGACTGGATGGTCAACGTCAATCTCTTTGACAACGAGACCGGTTCTTTCTGGAAGGGTCCGGATATGGATCCCAAGAAGATCAAGACCGAGGTCTTCTTCCTCCCCTGTGCGGTATCGGTGGAAAAGGAAGGGTCCATTACCAACAGCGGACGCTGGATGCAGTGGCGCTACAAGGCCGCCGATCCGCCCGGGGAGGCATGGTCGGACGGGGATATGCTGATCGCCTTGGGCAAGAAACTCAAGTACCTGTACCGGAAAGACAAGGATGCGGTCTTTCCGGACCCCATCTTGAATCTGAAATGGGATTATACCTCCCATGGTGAATTCGATGCGCATAAGATGGCCAAGGAGATCAATGGGTACTTTCTCAAGGATGTGACCATCAAGGGGAAACAGTTCAAGAAAGGAGATCTGGTCCCCAGCTTTGCCTTTCTTCAGGATGATGGATCCACCAGCAGCGCCAACTGGCTGTACTGCAATTCCTACACCAGCAAGGGAAACATGGCAGCCAGGCGGAAACGGGAGAAGTCCGGCATCGGGCTGAACCCGGAGTGGTCCTGGTGCTGGCCCGTCAACCGGCGAATTATCTATAACCGGGCCTCGGTGGACTTGACCGGGAAACCATGGGACAAAGAACATCCGGTCATCGAGTTCAAGGGTGAGGTCGAAGACGGTAAGTATGTGTCCAATAAGTGGGTCGGCGATGTGCCGGACGGGGGATGGTATCCCATGAAGAACCCGGACGGGTCTGACCGCACGGACACCAAATATCCCTTTATCATGAAACCCGAAGGGCATGCCCATGTGTTTGGTCCTGGACGGGTGGACGGGCCTTTCCCCGAACACTACGAACCCATGGAGTGTCCGGTGGAAAAGAACCCGCTCTCCGGCCAACTGGTCAGCCCTGTGGCCCCCAAGTATGCTACGGCCATGGATATTTACAAGTCCTGTGATCCCCAGTATCCGTTTGTGGGAACCACTTATCGGGTGAGCGAACACTGGCAGACCGGGGTGATGACCCGGTGGCAGCCGTGGCTGCTGGAGACCCAGCCCCAGCTGTTTGTGGAGATGAGCCAGGAGCTGGCCAAGATGAGAGGGATTGAAAACGGCGATACAGTGATCGTGGAATCGGCCCGGGGCAAAGTGGAGGCCGTGGCCATGGTGACCATCCGGTTCAGGCCCTTTAAGATCCAGGGGACCACGGTGCATCAGGTCGGTCTCCCGTGGCACTTTGGGTGGGTTTACCCCAAAAACGGCGGAGATTCAGCCAACCTGCTGACCCCGTCCACCGGGGATCCCAACACCCGGATACCTGAAACCAAGGCCTTTATGGTCAATGTGAAAAAGGCGTAAAGGAGGTGATCTGATGAGCGGAAAAGCGTTTTTTATCGATACCACCGTATGTACCGGATGCCGGGGCTGTCAGATTGCCTGTAAGCAATGGAACCAGCTGCCCGCAACCCAGACTGAGAATTGGGGAAGCATGCAGAATCCCAAGGATTTGTCCTTTTATACCTACAAACTGGTCCGGTTCGAGGAACATATGGGGTCTGACAATAAACCTGTATGGTATTTTTTCCCGGATCAATGCCGTCACTGTGTGATTCCGCCCTGCCAGGAGGCGGCCGAGTATGATGCACCCGGAGGCATCGTCATCGACAACCTCACCGGGGCTGTGCTGTACACGGACAAACTCAAAAAGGCCGATGCCGAAGAGATCCAGGAATCCTGTCCCTTTAATATTCCCAGGGCGCAGAAAGGGACCGGGTACATCGCCAAGTGCACCATGTGTGTGGAGCGGGTCCATAACGGGCTCTTGCCGGCCTGCGTCAAGACCTGTCCCACCGGGGCCATGAATTTCGGGGACCGGGAGGATATGGCGTCCCTGGCCAAAGCCCGGTTTAAAGAAGTAGAGTCCAAATTTCCCAATGCCACGCTCAGTGGGATTGATGACCTGCGGGTGTTTTATCTGCTGGCGGACAAACCCGACAAATATTATATGTTTGCCAACGTGGAAACGGCCCCCAAGGGGATGGACCGGAAGATGGCCCTCAAAAAGATTGGAAGATCGCTCAAGGATCTCTCCAGGGAGTGGCAGATGTTGAACAAACTGGCCGGTTGACGTCCGCGCCAAAAAACACAATAATTGGGTACAAGATAAAAGGGATGCCATGAGGGTGTCCCTTTTATCTTTGTCCGGTCTTTTTGTTCACACAAAGTCACAGAGACAGTTACCCTTGTGTTTTTCTTTGTGTGAGATCATAAGGATTAGATACCATGAAAAGAATACTTCCATGTCTGTTGATAATGATGTTGGGCCTTGCTCTGTCACCCAGGGGTTATGCATCCGGTGACATCCCGGGGCCGGGCGATGTTTTTCCGGATCTCACCCTGCCGGTTCCCAAGGAGGTTTCTGAGCGAGGCTACTTGGGGGTCTCTGAAGGAGACTCCTTTCAATTATCCCAGGTAAAGGCCGAGATCCTTATTATTGAGATTTTCAGCATGTATTGTCCCCATTGTCAGCGGGAGGCAGAGGATGTCAATAAGTTGCATGAACTCATCGAAAATGATCCCCAACTCAGGGGGAAA
>JAWLET010000232.1:0-4706 GCA_041685955.1 Desulfobacteraceae bacterium
CGATCTGCAGGGCTTACGGGATCCCCCATGGTTTCCGATTCGACGATGTCATCACTGACCGCTTCTCCCTGGAGCAGGGTCTCTTCTGTGGTGTCCGGGGGAGGGGGTTGGGGGGGTGTACGGTCCCTGCGTTCCCAAAGGAGCGGATCGATCACCGTTTTGTCCACCACCCGTGGCAACTGCATGGTATTTTCAAGAATGTCCATCAATATCTGTTTGGACCTTTCGCTGGGAAGCGCTCCTTCCAGATAAACGGTCCCCTCGCTGTAAATGATATTCAATTCCTCCAGTTCAACCCGACCATCGGTTGCCAGATGGTCGTAGATGGTATTGAGGATTTGTATATCAGACAGCCCTCGTAAATCGAGAGGGAGTTCAGAACGGCCGGAGCCGGTGACAGGCATTTCCCCTCCTGTTTCTTCACGGCCCTTTTCAGCACATTCAAGGCACAAGCGTGTATATGGAAGGGCTTCCAGCCTTTTGAGGGAAATGTCGCCGCCACAGGATTCACATATACCGTAAGTCCCTGTCTCCAATCTGCCCAGGGCCTCGTCTATGGCCACAATCTCTTCTTTCTCTTGCTGGTCCAGTTGATCCAGGCCCTGGGCGGTCTTTTCCTTTTGGGCCCTCTCTTCGAATTCCACTTCCGGTTCTTGCAGCCTTTTCCAATTGGAATCAAGGGTTTCTCGAAACTGGAGGAGCTGTTTTCTCCGGTTCATCAATTTTAGACGGAAATGAGATAGATCTCTTGTGTTGTTCATCATGTCATTACCTTTTTGGCTGTAGCTTTTACGGGTTGTGTTGGTTGAAATGGTTTCTATCCATGTCATTAACTTACGTCATTCCGGGCTCGACCCGGAATCCAGTCTTTTCATCCCGGATTCCGAGTTTTCTCACCGAAAAACTCAGTCAACTACTTTACCCTAAGATATGCATCTTCTCTCTGTACATGGGGGGAATCCAGTATTTGGATCATGATTCCACCGTATTGCTCCGTGCCTCCAAAGATGGGCTTTAAAGGTGAGGAGATCGTTCGTTGGTTGAAGGAAAATGCATGCGTTTTGGGCGGCAAATACAGGATTGACCTCATTGAACGGTGCTATGAAAGGATTCAAAATTAATTTAATATTTGGATGAATTTTCAGTCTTACACAAAGACACAAAGCACACAAAGGATTCTTTTTGAAAATAAACGGGAACATGCCCTTTTCTCTGTGTTCTTTGTAGCTCCGTGTGAGTCTATAAATTAAGGCGTACTGAGATACAAACAGACTTTCTTGTTTTTTGTTACAGCGTTATTGGAAATAAGGTACTAATATCAGAAAACTGAGGATATGAACCCAATGGACCCCACAGAGGCCTTGAAAAATCTTTCAAATCAAGATGTCCCCATGGAATCAACTGCTGAGGACGGGGGAAAGACCCCGGCTTCCAAACTCACCGACAATGCCCTGCGGGTAATGAAGGCCAGGTACCTCAGGCAGGACCGAAACCGTCACATTATTGAGACCCCGGATCAGCTCTTTCGACGAGTGGCCAAGGCAGTGGCTCAGGCAGAGCTTCTCTTTGGAGATGCGAGCGAGGCGGATCGCAGGGAGCAGGAATTTCTGCTTTTGCTCAGATCTCAGGATTTTCTGCCCAACAGCCCCACCCTCATGAATGCGGGGACCCCTCTGGGTCAGCTCAGTGCCTGCTTTGTACTTCCCATTTCCGACACCATGGAGAGCATTTTCGAGACCCTCAAAATGATGGCCCTGGTGCAGCGGACCGGTGGGGGAACCGGGTTCTCCTTCTCCGCCTTAAGGCCCCAAGGGGACCTGGTGGCATCCACCAGCGGATCGGCTTCCGGGCCGGTGTCCTTCATGAAAATATATGACGGCGCCACCTATTACATTAAACAAGGGGGGAAGCGGCGGGGTGCAAATATGGGGGTTTTACGTGTGGATCACCCCGATATTATGGACTTTATTCGAGCTAAAACCGATGAAGGGGCCTTGCAGAATTTCAACCTCTCCGTGTTGGTGACCGATGCCTTTATGCAGGCGGTGCAAAGGGATGAATCCTATGATCTCCTTCATCCCCGGGAGAGATATCCTACGGGCAGTGTTCGAGCCAAGGAAGTGTTCGATGCCATTGTGCAAGCCGCCTGGGAGACGGGGGATCCCGGACTTATTTTCCATGATGCCGTCAACCGGGCCAACCCTACCCCCCAATCAGGCCCCATAACGGCCACCAATCCCTGCGGCGAAATTCCCCTGCTGGGATTTGAATCCTGCACCTTGGGATCCGTAAATTTGGCACACATGCTGGACCGGGAAGAGCAGGATGTGGAGGAGGAAAAACTGCGGCAGACCGTTCAAAGTGCGATTCGCTTTCTGGACAACGTCATCGAGATCAACCGCTATCCGGTGGATGCCATCGAACAGATGACCCGGGGCACCCGGAAGACCGGGCTCGGGGTGATGGGATTCAGTGAGATGCTGATTCGGCTGGGGATTTCCTATGATTCGGATGAAGCGGTGTCTATTGCGGGCCGGATCATGAAATGCATCCAGGATGAGGCGTTCAAGGCTTCCGTGGAATTGGCCCGGGAGCGGGGGGTATATCCGTTTTGGCGAGGCAGCATCCACGAACAAAAAGGGATCAAGATCCGCAATGCGGCCCGGACCGCCATTGCGCCCACCGGCACCATCGGGATCATTGCGGATACCACCCCGGGCATTGAACCGCTATTTGCCCTGGCCTACCGTCGCGCCCACGTATTGGAGGGAGAAACCCTTTATGAGATCAACCCCCTGTTTCGATCATACGCAGAACAGTACAATGTGGACACGGAAGATCTGATGGCACAGCTGGGTCAAAAAGGCACCCTGTCGGCCATTGAGGGTATCCCGGCCGCACTCAAAAAACGGTTTATCACCGCCCTTGAAATCCCTCCTCATCGGCACCTGCAGGTCCAGTCGGCCTTCCAACGGCACGTGGACAATTCGGTATCCAAGACCATCAACATGGCGGAGGAAAAAGGCCCCCAAGAGATGTCAGAGATATATATGCAGGCCTGGAAATTGGGATTGAAGGGGATTACCGTGTACCGTCATCGAAGTAAGCCGGATCAGGTCATTCAACTCGGTACAGATGAACAACCGCACCAGTACGACCACCACGTGAAATGCGATCCCCAAGAATGCACCGTTTGATGGGGAATAGGTTTCAGGTTTCAGGTGTCAGGTGTCAGGTGTCAGTAGGGTATCTGCCGAATGCTGAAACCCTTGGCCACAGAATTGTGGCAATCGCTACCTGTCTACAGAGGGGTACTGAGCTCAGACCAGGATAATCAGGTACTTGTTTTTTTGATTACTCATACTGAAACCCGAAACCTGTCGAAGATCCCGTTTTTAGCGGGGAAACCTCAAGCCAACCGCACCGGTCTACGATTCATCCGGTCCCTGTTCCGACGCAGGGGCGCCGATGGCGTCCACGGCCGCGGATACCCGGTTGGACCACAGCTGCCACTCGACTTTTACTCTCCCCATCAGCTCCTCCAGACTGGGGTAAATGCCGGTGCTCAAGGTATGTCCCTGTTGTAAACTGTCCCTGTATACCTGAAGCACTTTGTTCAGGCAGTTTTGTTTGGAAAATGCATCGGCTTTCTGAAGGGCGTGTTGTACCAGATCCTGTTGTTGGGCAGGAGCCAGGGTCTTTATTTTCTGAATACAGCTCACAAACGAGTCCAGGGTTTCCTCCCTGACCAAAAACCCGTCCACCCCGTCGGAAATGATGTCGCGGACGCCGTTGGCATCGAGTCCCACCACCGGTACACCGGCCGCCATGGCTTCGGCAAGTACCATGCCCTGGGTCTCACTCTTTGAAGAGAATATGAACACATCCATGGCCGCATACAGATCTACGAGGGTGTCGGCGGTCTGTACACCGGTGAAAACAATTCTGTCCCCCACGCCTTCTTGTTCAAGGAGATTCTGCATCTGTTGTTTCTGGGTGCCCTCGCCCACCACCACCAGCCAGGTATCGGAATGGTCCCTCATGAACCGGGCTGCAGCCCGGCCGAGAAAAATCAGGTTCTTTTCCGGGGCCAGGCGGCCCACGTGCCCCAGAACGAAAGCCTGGTCCGGAATACCGAAGTGGTGCCTGGCCCTTTTCCCGCTGCCGCCCTGAAATTGATCACAATCCACACCGGTGGGAATGGGGGTAATGGGCGTGGTCACCCCCCGGTCCTGCAGTATGTGTTTAATGCTTTCACTCGGGGCGATGACATGGTCACAGAGGTTTGCATAGCTGGTGCACAGTTGGATGACAAACCGTTTCAAGGCCGGGGAATCCGCGGGCACATAATGGGTGTACTGTTCATACATGGTATGATAGGTGAAAAGGAGTGGTAATCCATAAGTCTCTGCCCAGCGAATGGCCGTATCTCCCAGCAAAAACGGGTGCTGTGCATGGACCAGGTCCGGGTCGAATTCACGGAGCTTTTCCCTGAGCTTCAGGGGGGCGGGCAGGCTTACGGAGAAATCACTTCCGTTAAAATTCTGAATGGCCGGCAGGCGGATGACTTCGTTTCCATCCTCCTCACCGGGCATATCCGGAAACGTGGGCGCCACCACACAGACGCGGTGTCCTTCTTCCCGTGCCGCTCGGGCGAGACGTTCCACAGAATTGGCTACTCCTCCCACGTGGGGTTTATAGGTGTT
>JAWLET010000233.1:0-4695 GCA_041685955.1 Desulfobacteraceae bacterium
GGAACCCGTTTCGGCGGTTCAGCGGAAATCCCTCTCATGGCGGATTATCTGGTGGGGGATTCCAGAAGCGGCATGTGTTTCAGTGAGGCCACCATCGGTCTGATTCCCGGCTGGGCCGGCATTGCACGATCCCTGATCAAGGCCGGACCGACCAACGTCAAATATATGGGAAAGACGGCCAGGGAGGTCAAGGCGGAACCGTTGGAAGCCATCGGCATTTATAATGTCGTGGTGCCGATTCCGTTTCCTTTCCCCAAGCGGCAAAAATCCGATGATCCCCAGGCGGATAAGGCGGCTTTTCTAAACGCCCTTGAGGACCACGATAAAAAGACCGGTTCACTCCTGCTTCCCGAGGGGCTGAGACTCGGCATCTGCCCACTAAAAGAGATTGCGGTGATTGGGGAAAACCAGCGGCAGGTATTGGCCACGGAAGCGGAGATTGCCGAGGAAGTGGACCGACGAAAGGATCCGGACACTTATGCCCATCTATGGGGTAAACCCTTAAAAGAGGTGAAACAGGAGATCGCAAACTTGGGAAAACCTCTGGCCCCTCAATCTATCCAGGCCCTGGAAGGTCTTTTGGAGGGGGTGGAGCCGGAAACACTGGACGAACATGTATTTGTGGAAAAAGAGATGGAGGCGGATGCCAGGCTGTATCGCGATCCCAGATTTCGGACCGGCTTGACGGCAACGCTTCAACAAACCATAGCAGATTACAGGGAGGCCCAATAGTATGAAACAGTATTTTGAAAACATGACACCCATCGGAAACGAACTGGATCAAAAAAAGAAAGAAGAAAACAAGGATAACGCCGATGAGATATCCCGGGTGGACGAAGAGATCGCCCAGGCCCTGGAGGAAAGGAAGCGCGCCGGCATCCCGGCGGAAAAACTCCACAAAAGGGGCCAGAACACGGCGTGGGAGCGAATTGATCTGGTAGTGGATACCGGCACCTTTCTGCCCTTAAACAGCCTGTATGATCCGGAATTCAACCAGGAAGGAAGCACGGGCGTGATCACCGGCCTGGGTAAAATCTCCGGAAAATACGCCGTGGTCATCGCCTCTGATAACAAGGTCCTGGCCGGGGCCTGGATTCCGGGACAGCGGGAGCATATATTCCGGGCCCAGGATATTGCGGAACAACTGCATATTCCCCTGGTGTGGATTCTCAATTGCAGCGGCGTCAAATTGACTGAACAGGAAAAGGTGTATGCAGGCAGACGGTCCGGAGGGCGGACCTTTTTCAGGCATGCGGAACTCGCTGAAAAGGGGATCCCGGTGATCGTGGGCATGTTCGGCACCAATCCGGCCGGCGGGGGCTATCACGCCATCAGCCCGGCCATTATTTTCGCCCACGAAAAATCCAACATGGCAGTGGGCGGCGGCGGCATTGTGAGCGGCATGTCCCCCAAAGGGCATTTTGACCTTGATGGCGCTGAGGCCCTGATTGAGGCCACCAGACAATTCAACCAGGCCCCGCCCGGCGGCACCAAAATACACCATGACAAGACCGGCTTCATGAGAGAAGTGTTTGATACCGAAGAAGGGGTGTTCGAGGCCATCAAAAAATGCATGGCCGGCATGCCGGTGTATGATCCTTCCACCTTCCGGGTGGCAACCCCTTCGGAGCCGCTTTATCCGCCCGAGGATCTCAATTTCCTCGTTCCTATCAACCAGAAACGGACCTACAGCATTGAGCAGGTTTTGGCCCGGCTTTTTGACGGCAGCGAACACATGGAGTACAAACCGGACTCCGGTCCCGAAGTCTACTGCGGCCTGGCCAAGATAGATGGTTTTCCGGTGGGGGTCATCGCCAACAGACAGGGGTTTCTGGGGAAAGACTACCCCAAGTATGCAGAAGGAAAATACATGGGTATCGGTGGAAAACTCTACCGCGAAGGCCTGATCAAGATGAATGAACTGGTCATGTACTGCGGGCGGGACAAGCTCCCCCTGATCTGGCTTCAGGACACCAGCGGCATTGATGTGGGGGACATTGCTGAACAGGCGGAGCTCTTGGGGCTCGGTCAGTCCCTGATCTATTCCATTGAGAGTTCTTATGTGCCCATGATGTGTGTGGTTCTGAGAAAGGGGACCGCTGCAGCCCATTACATCATGGGCGGACCCCAGGCCACCCGGAACAACGCCTTTACGTTGGGGGTGGGGACCACGGAGATCTATGTGATGCACGGTGAAACCGCGGCGGCAGCAGCCTTTGCCAGGCGATTGGTCAAGGAATCGGATGCGGGAAATTCCCTGGACCCGGTCATTGATAAGATGAACGCCCTGGCCCAGCAGTATCATGACCAGTCCCGACCCATATACTGTGCAAAGGCGGGATTGGTGGATGAGATTACCCGGATGGCATCGCTCAGGGATTATTTTGTGGGGTTTGCCCGCTGCTGTTATCAGAATCCCACCCGCATGTGCCCTCACCACCAGATGTTGCTGCCCAGGTCCATCCGGGGTTGAAAAGGCATATAACAAAATGACCCATTTGCAATCCATTCCATGAAGGAGGTGACCATGAGCGAGCATGATATCTTCAACGTCCATCCCAGGATGCCCAGGAAGGTGAGATTGGGGGACATTACGGTCCGTGACGGATTTCAGCATGAGGAAGAATGGATCCCCACCGAGGCCAAAATATACTATCTTCAGGAACTGGCTTTTGCCGGGGTAAAACGGCTGGAAGTCACCAACCTGGGAAACCCCCGGATCATGCCCCAGTTCAAAGACGCGGAAGCGGTGCTCAAGGGGGTGCATGACGACATATTCAAAAAGCGGCTGGCCAAAAGAGGGAAGGAGCACCAGGATATCGAATGGACCGCCGTTACCATTCGGGAACCGGCCGTGGACCAGGCCGTCCGGCTCAAGGAGAAAGGGTACGGGCCGGACCGGGTCCTGATGATGGTGTCTACGGACGAGGAGCATCACTTTGCCAACAGCGGGACCACGCTTCCGGATTACTGGAAGGAGGCGGAACGCGCTATCAAAAAATGCAAGGACGCGGGCATCAAAATGTGTGGTACGGTCAGTACCATCTGGGGGAGTCCCATATCCGGACCCACCCGGTTTGAAGATGCGGTGGAGTTTACCAAACGATGGCTCAGCATCGGGGCCGATGACATCGAACATGCGGATCATGACGGGTCTGCGCCGCCCGATCAGGTCTATCGGTATTTTTCCATGATCCTGGACGAGATGCCCAATACGGATCTTCACATTGCCCATTTTCATGTGACCCGGGGGTGGGGGCTGGCCAATGTCCTGGCCGCGCTTCAGGCCGGGATCGATATCTTTGAGGGCACCATCGGCGGCATGGGCGGGCAGCCGGCCAACTTTTTGGGCAAAACCCCGGTTCCCGGCACCGGGTCTTACTATTACGTAGATCCCAATGTGGTGGGACTGGTCACCTTCGAAGACATGTGCGTCATGCTGGATGAGATGGGACTCGATCTCGACGGGATCGATGTGGACCAGATTCTGGAGATCGGACGGCTCATGGAAAAGACGGCCGGTAGAAGGCTGCGATCCGAGTCCATCTTGAACGGCAGGATCCCCAAAGAGCCCCGCGAGTCCTTCAAGCGGCCCGGATTACCCGTTATGAAAGAGAAGTTGGGCGAAAAACCGGGCGCCATCATCCCCGAAGGATGGCCGGAAAAGGCCCAGGTGCCGCCGGAGGTACTGGAAAAAAAGTAGCGGAGGCTTTTGACTGGGACCCCAAGAGCGGGAAAGGTCCGCCCATAGCCTAGCTTAAGGCCCACTGGGGGATAGAACAATGGGTCTGTAAAGCGCCCGTTCTACCCGGTGGGCCAGGGCAACCAGGCCTTGTTCCTTGATCCCGGTTTCAACCCCTGCCTCGCTGAATTGTTGAACCAGTTTTTCAGTGGGCTGGTTCCCGGGGGCGCCGGTAATGCAGCCCCCGGTGCCCCCCAAGGAGGCGTCAAAGCGCCGGATTCCCAGATTAAATGCGATCTTGGAATTGGCCAGGGCCTGATCTCCTGATACATGATGGGGGTGGTATCCCATGCGCTCCCGGTCCTTTCCCTTTCGCAGGTCCAGAATCTTCTCCAAAATTCGGGCGGTTTCTTTTTCTTCAGCTACACCTTGAAGATCCGACAGGGTCACGGTCTGGACCCCGAGATCAAACCACATATCCATATAGTGCGCGACTTCAGCCAAATCCGCTTTAATCATCGCCCCCTTTTCCGGATCCAAGTATCCAAACACCGCGGAGAGGTACGCCACCACTCGAATATGCCGCCGGGCGGCATCCTTCAGCATGGTTTTATACTCCGCCACAGTGTCATCAATGGACCGCCCCAAATTGGCCCGATTGTGGGCCTCCACGGCAGAGAAAAATACCCCTAAGGTATGGTTATACCCCTCCGGGCCGAGTCCGAGGGAACAAAAGGTCCGGTATCCGGCCAGGTTGGGGACCAGAGTGATGATATGGACATCCTCCCTCCTGCCCAGGGTTTTCGATATTTCCCTGAGGGTCTGTTCATGCATGGCGGGTGCTATTTTGGGGTGGATGCAGGAGAGAACCTCCAGGTTGTGAAACCCCAGATCCATCAACTCTGATGCGATCCTGCTTCTGATTTGCGGCGTGAAAATATGCAGTCGGCCGGCTGGGACATTCTGGCCGAATTCCCGCAAGGTGACATCGGTGATGGTGACTCGATCCCTTT
>JAWLET010000022.1:0-20886 GCA_041685955.1 Desulfobacteraceae bacterium
GCAATGGTTTCTTCGGGCGGATCAAGCCCTGAAAGTTTCGTAAAGTTGATACCACATGCCAAAGCAGAGTTGAGAAAGAATACCTTAAACCAGGCCCGGCTGAAAGCAGAATATTCCATCTTGGCGCCTACTGCGATCACGGCTGGCTGAAGATTAAGGTTCCCGGCAATTTTTCCTCTACCCTTTTTGAACAAATGGGATAAAGGATGGAGTTTTTCCCTTGACAAAGAAAAACCGAATTAGGTAAATACCCAAAAGCTATTGGCCCCTTAATCAGCAAACCTTAAAACTCGATGTAA
The DNA here is from genome assembly GCA_041685955.1 of Desulfobacteraceae bacterium. Classification (GTDB taxonomy): domain Bacteria; phylum Desulfobacterota; class DSM-4660; order Desulfatiglandales; family Desulfatiglandaceae; genus JAIPDZ01. The sequence goes on from JAWLET010000022.1 coordinate 300, forward strand.
GAGGCTTGACAATTATGGAAAATCGAGCGGATTCCCCCGACAAGAGGGGTGGGTGGCTTTTCTTCCTCGCAGGCCTGATTGGCGCCTTGTTCATAGGCTGGGTGATCTTTCCCATGGTTTTATACTCCAAGCAGGAGCAGCCCATCAATTTCAATCATGCCCTCCATCTGGATCCTGATATCGGTATTGAAGGAGAAACCCAACAGGAGCAGTGCCAATTTTGTCATAGGTTTCGAGATGATGGGACGTTTGCAGGGGTCCCGAAGAATTCTACCTGCACCATGTGCCACGACGATCCTGAATTCCCGATCGGAACATCCGAAGATGAAAAAAAATTTCTGAACCAATATGTGGCTGAAAATAAAGAAGTCCCCTGGTTGATCTATTCCAAACAGCCGGACTGTGTTTATTTTTCCCATATTGCTCATGTGGAAATGGGGGAGATGGAGTGTAAAACCTGCCATGGAGACTTTGCTGAGAACGAAACCCTCCCGGTGTATGAGGAAAATCGCCTGACCGGCTACAGTAGAAACATATGGGGAAAGCGCATCTCTGGTTTGTATTTGGACAAAAAACCGTGGGATCGCATGAAGATGGACGACTGTGCCGAATGTCACACCGAACATGGGCAGGAGCAGAATAACGCCTGCTTTGTGTGCCATAAATAAGGGGAAAAAGGACTATGGAACTGAATAGAAGGAATTTCATCAAATTTCTCGTCGGCGGGGTGGTCGGTATTCAGGCTACGCCGCTTCCCTGGAAATTTACAGATGATGTGGCCATATGGACTCAGAACTGGCCCTGGGTGCCGGATCTTGCCAAGGGCGAATTTTCGGAGGCCAAATCGGTGTGCAACCTTTGCCCCGGAGGGTGCGGAATATCCGTCAGAAAGGTGGATGACCGGGCCATTAAGATTGACGGACGCACCGACTATCCGATGAACCCGGGCGGCATCTGTCCGGTAGGGGCGGGGGGGCTTCAGTTATTGTATGACGAAACCCTGCGATTTACAGGTCCCATGAAACGGGTGGGAATGAGGGGCAAAGGGGAATTTGTCCGTATCCCCTGGGATGAGGCCTTTCAGATCCTGGGAGACCGGATTTCAGGCCTACGCAGGAAAGGGGTGCCCGAACAGGTGGCGGCCATAGACGGCAATCCGAAAGGGACCACCATGTCCGTCCTGATTGACCGGTTTATGCAGGCCGTGGGAAGCCCCAATTATGTGCGGACCTCGTCCATTGAGGATACATACCGACTGGGAAACTTCCTCATGCAGGGCAGCGAATCCACCATGGCCTACGACCTGGAAAATTCTGATTACGTCTTGAGTTTCGGCTGTGGCCTTCTGGAAGGATGGGGAGCCCCGGGCCGGGTGATGAATGCCTGGGGATTGTGGCATGAGGGACATCCGGACAAACGAACTACCATTGCCCAGGTGGAATCAAGGGCCTCCAACACGGCCTCCAAAGCGGATTACTGGGTGGCGCCCGTACCGGGGACTGAAGGGGCACTTGCGTTGGGGCTTGCCCATGTGATCATCAAAGAGGGCCTGTGTGATGAGAGATTTTTAAATGATCACACCTTTGGTTTCGAGGATTGGGATTCCTTTGAGGGAAGGCTCCATAGCGGTTTCAAGACCATGGTGTTAAAGAACTATTCGCCTCAAAAGGTGGCCGAAATTACTGGAGTGGAGCGGGAGACCATTGTTTCCCTGGCAAAACATTTCGCCGGCGCAAAGGCGCCGGTGGCCATATACGGCAAAGGCAAAGACGGCCAGAACGGAAGTCTCTACGAGTTCATGGCGGTCCACAGCCTCAATGCCCTGGTGGGAAGTATCAACCGTGCCGGGGGCGTCCTTCTGCCCGATGCGCTGCCATTAAGCCCCCTTCCCCCGGTCAAAACCGATGCCATAGCGAGTGAGGGCCTAAGAGGTCCCCGACTGGATGCAGCCGGGACAGATCATTATCCCTTTGCCCATAGCTTAATCAATAATTTTGCAGATGCCGTTGTCAGTAAAAGCAAATCCCCCATAGATACCCTTCTCGTTTTTTCAGCAAATCCGGCGTTTACGGTCCCTGATGGGGGTAATTTCAGAGATGCGCTTAAGCGGATTCCCTTTGTGGTCAGCTTTTCACCTTACCGGGATGATACCGCCCATATGGCGGATCTCATCCTGCCTGATTGTACTTTTTTGGAAAAGCGGGAGGATGTGGTCTGGCCGGTGGGACTTCAGTATCCCTTTTACGCCTTGACCACCCCTGTGGTGTCGCCTGTTTACGATACCCGGAATGCGGGAGATGCGCTCATGGAATTGGCCAATGCCGTGGATAAGACTGTGGGAGGCGCCTTTCCATGGGAGGATTATGAGGCGGTTGTCAAGGTCCGGGCCAAGGGTCTTTTCGAGGCCGGAGGCGGGCGTATGACCTATGAGCCCTCCAACCCCGTCTGGAAACAGACTGAAGGAAAAGGGGCAAAACCGGGATATGGCGATTTTGATGAAATGTGGGATAATCTCCTTGCCGGAGGGTTCTGGTACCGACCCGTGAACGTCAAAGGAGGTTCGCTGTTTAACACGCCCAGCGGTCGATTCGAGTTTTTCAGCAAAAAGATAGCCAAGACCATTGAGTCCGCTTCAAGCCAGAGCACCATGGAAACGACATTGAAGCAGATGGGAATATCTGTGGGGGAGGATGAGGCCTGTATGCCCCATTATGAGGCAGCTGCATCTGAAGCGGGGCGCAGCGAGCAATATCCCCTTCGGATGATGCCTTATGAGATGATCAACCTGGCCAGCGGCTGGATACCGAGCCCACCTTTTTTGTACAAAACCATCTTTGATCATCAGTTATTAAAGAATGAATCTTTTGCCGCCATTAACCCGGTCACCGCCGCTGAGTATCAACTCAAGGAGGGGGATCGGGTGGCTGTCAAGTCGCCTGTGGGAAAGGTAACGGTGCGAATCAATCTCTTTGAAGGGGCCATGCCGGGGATTGTCTATCTCCCCTTGGGATTCGGGCATACGGCATATGATGAGTTCATAAAAGGCAAGGGCGTGAACCCCAACAGCATCGTTTTGGCGGGTAAGGATCCTTTGAGTGGCGGGCCGGTCTGGTGGAATACACCCGTTAGGTTAATCAAGGTTTGAATGAGGTAGCTCATGAAAAAGGAAGATCACGGCAAAGAGGAACAGGGCCGAAGATATAAGTACGGCATGGTCATAGATCTTGATAAATGCACGGGTTGCGGCACCTGCATGGTGGCCTGTGCCGCTGAGAACAACGTGTCTGTGCGGCCGGATCAGTCAGACAAGGAACGCACCATCACATGGATGCGTCTGTACAAGATATCCAATGGAAAGTCTTTTCCCCATACGGAAATCAGCTATTTCCCCAGGCCGTGCATGCATTGTGATCATCACCCGCCATGCGTTTCCGTGTGTGTTTCCACCGCTACGAAATTAGACTTTAACACCGGTATCGTCAGCCAGATATATACCCGCTGCATAGGATGCCGGTATTGCCAGGCGGCCTGCCCTTACGGCGTCCGATATTTCAACTGGTGGGATACCTATTTCCCCAAGGATAAGGGCCTGGATCGTTACCTGTCTCCGGAAGTTTCCCCCCGCATGAGAGGGGTGGTGGAAAAATGCAGCTTCTGCCATCATCGCTTGATGCGGGCCAAGAATCAGGCCTATGCCGAGGGCCGCAGGGAGATCGAAGAAAAGGAATACACCACCGCCTGCGCTGAGGCGTGCCCGGTGCAGGCCATCACCTTCGGGGATTTAAACAATCCCGATCACAAAGTCTCCAAACTGATCAAGCACCCCTTCACATTCAGGCTCTTGGAGCGGTTGGGCACGGAGCCCAAGGTCTATTATCGTTCCAGCAGGGATTGGGTACGCAAGTTGGGCGACAACTTCCTGCCCGGAGAATATACCCCTGTGGTGAACCAGACATGGATGGAGGAAGAGTGGTCCACCAAGCCGGGCCGCGATGAATTTTAGCAAAAACGGCTTTTACAGCCAGTCGGTTTATCAGCTTTCAGGAGGATCATAAATGGATTCGCCATTATTACCGCATGGAGTAAAAAGATGTTCCCCGTGGGTCTTTTTCTTCTGGACCCTCCCGTGGTTGGCCCTTCTGGCATGGGGAGGGCTTTCGGCCTTCCTGTGTCTGTGGAAAGGCCTAAACCAGACGAACATGAGCAATGTATTTGCCTTTGCCCTGTGGATCGTGTTCGATCTGGCCGTGATTGCATTGGGTGCCGGGGCCTTTTTTACCGGATTTCTGACCTATATTATCGGGAAAAAGGAACTGAAGAATGTGATCAATACGGCGGTGATCATCGGCTTTATCTGCTATTCAGGGGCCATGGCCATGCTGGGTATCGACATTGGTCAACCCATCCGGGGCTGGTTCATCTTCTGGCATGCCAATATCCATTCCATGCTGGTGGAAGTCTCCTTTTGTATCACTTGTTATCTGGTGGTGCTCCTCATTGAATTTATTCCCATCATCCTGGAAAACAGGAAATTGGAAGAGATCAAAGAACTGAGGATGTTCGGTCATAATCTTCATGAGGTCATGGCCATGTTTGCGGCCACCGGCACATTTCTTTCCTTCTTTCACCAGGGTTCTTTGGGGGGAATGTTCGGAGTCATGTATGCCCGGCCCTTTGCAGCGAGAGAGGGGTTTTACATTTGGCCCTGGACCTTTTTTCTCTTTGTGCTCTCTGCCATCGCCGCCGGTCCTTGCTTTACCATACTGTGTACGAAATTGACGGAGTTTCTGACCCGCAAGAAGCTGGTCCCTGACAATGCGATCCAGTTGTTGGCAAAAATTTCCGCTTGGCTTCTTTCCATTTATCTGGTGTTGAAGATTTTTGATTATTTGGGCTGGATGTACGGTGTGGTGCCGAGGGCTGGACTTACGTTTATGGATTTTTTCAAGGAAGGTCCTTACGGGGTGTGGTTGATTGTGCTGGAGATGATTTTCTGTGGTATTTTGCCGGCCGTTATTCTGATGACCCCTGCTGCCAGAAAGAGCCAACCCTGGCTCATCTTTGCATGCCTGCTCAATTGTACCGGAATCGTTTTAAACCGATTCCTTTTCATTGTTGTCACCCTGGCCATACCGGTGATGCCCTTTGATCGCTTCTGGAGCTATCTGCCCACCTGGCAGGAGTGGGGTATCGGGCTGGCCGTGGTCGGCTACGGATTTCTGCTCTTTTCTCTGGCCTACCGGTATCTGCCGGTATTTCCAAAAGAAAGGGAGCTCAATCCTGTAGCAGAATAGTGGATGATCCGGGTGTTTGAGACGTCCCGGGTAGAGGAGAAATTTACATGACGCCCTTATCCTTTGAATGGCAGTGGAATATTGAGTACGGTATATTTTTTGGATTGTTGTATGTCGCGCTGGGGATCATCGGCGCAGGGCTTACCGTTGTTTTCATCAAGACGGTATTGCAGGCCTTGGGATTCATGCGCGAGCGGCATTTTTGAGGGATTAATTCCAGATGACCGTGTCCTGCCTCCAGTGTTCATCATCGCGGGCCGGGTAATCCAGGTTGTAATGCAGTCCCCGGCTTTCCTTTCTCAAGGATGCACATTGGATAATCAGTTCAGCCACCATGGCGATATTTCTCAGCTCGAGCAGGTCCTGGGTCACTGAAAAATTCCAGTAGTACTCCCTGATTTCATCCTGAATGTTTTGAATCCTGGCTTTGGCCCGAGCCAACCGCTTGTTGGTCCTGACAATGCCCACATAGTTCCACATAAAGCGTCTGATTTCATCCCAATTGTGGGAGACCACCACCAGTTCCTCGCTGTCCGTGGCTGTGCCCGGATCCCATCTGGGGGCCTGGGGCAGGGTTTTGTTTTTGCGTTCCTTCAGTTCCTCAGCCGATTTCAAGGCCGACCGCCCGGCAAAAACCAGGGCCTCCAAAAGGGAATTGCTGGCCAGGCGGTTGGCGCCGTGCAGGCCGGTGCAGGCCGCCTCGCCAATGGCATAGAGGTTGGCCAGGTTGGTTCTGCCGTGGGCATCGGTTAAGAGCCCGCCGCACATGTAGTGGGCCGCAGGGACCACCGGGATGGGTGTCTCGGTTATATCGATCTGAAATTCCAGGCAGGTTTCATAGATATGGGGAAATCGATCCTTGATAAATGCGGCATCGCGGTGACTGATGTCGAGATACACACATTCATCTCCACTCTTTTTGAGTTCCATGTCTATGGATCTGGCCACCACATCCCTGCAGGCCAGATCTTTCAGGGGATGGTAATGTTCCATAAAGCGGGTCCCATTTTTATCGAGAAGGACGCCGCCCTCTCCCCGCACGGCTTCGGAGATAAGAAAATTCTTTGCCATGGGGTGATACAGACAGGTGGGGTGAAACTGCACAAACTCCATATTGGCCACTTTCGCGCCGGAACGATATCCAATGGCCACACCATCTCCAGTGGCAATATCAGGGTTGCTGGTGTACAGATATACTTTTCCGGCCCCTCCAGTGGAGATGACCGTAATCCTGGACAGGAAAGTGGTGATATTTCCCTCATCAACATTCAGGACATAGGCGCCCCAGCAGGTCTCTCTGGTTTCGGAAGTGATAATGCCGCGACGGATCAATCTGGATTTGGTAATGAGATCAATGGCCATGTGGTTTTCCAGGATCTCAATGTTTTCATGTTCCCCGGCCCGGGCCAGAAGAATACGTTCCACCTCGTGACCCGTGAGGTCTTTGGTATGGACGATTCGACGTTTGGAGTGGCCCCCTTCACGGCCCAGATCCAGTACGTCCCGGCCTTTGGGTGTAAGGGAGAAATGGACCCCCATGGATATGAGTTCCTCAATTCGCCGAGGACCTTCATGGACCACCTCTCTGACGATGTCCTCGTGACTGAGACCATCCCCTGATTGGAGGGTATCTTTTATGTGTAGGTCGAAGCTGTCCTCAGGGTCAAAGACCGAGGCGATTCCTCCCTGGGCATAGTTGGTCGAGCCTTCCATTTTTTCTTTTTTGGTGACAATGGCTACCTTGCCGGTTTCGGCGGCCTGGAGGGCGAAACTGAGTCCGGCTATACCGCTTCCGATAACGAGATAATCGGTGGTCCTTTCCATATACTTCCCTAATTATGTTTGAAGTGAGATTTGGTCGGGCACATGAAATATAGGAATCGACCGGCCAATGTGCATAAAGATATCAGTCCCTTGCCGTATGCTCAAGGATTTTCTTTGATCCCGGATGAAAATGCAGAAGGCCTTTCAGCCTGTGAGGGCATTACCACAGGTGCTTGAGCCGTCAACACGGCGGGGGGTAAAAGGGAATGAGTTGACAGGGATCAGGGGGGTTGATAACATCATCTTACGCTTTAGCCCCCGTATCAATGCCTTGAAATGCCAGTTCATACGAAGATGAGAGAGTCCACTTCCCCGGGAAGACAAAGGGACAACAGTGCGTATTACACTGATCCATGCCGGTTTATGAATATACAGCCTTAGACAGAGCGGGCAAGAATAAAAAGGGTATCATTGACGCGGACAGCCCTGTGGTGGCAAGGCATAAGCTGAGGTCGTCCGGGATTTTTCCCATTGACGTCAAGGAGGCCGCTTCCAAATCAGAAGAAAATAGGCCTGCTCAACGCCCCATGGCCATGCTGTTTAAACGGGTCCGGCCCGGAGATCTCTCCGCTGTCACCCGTCAGTTGGCGATTCTGCTGGGAGGGGGGATAACATTGGTGAGTTCATTGAACGCCATTGTAGCCCAGATTGCCAACCCGGTGTTAAAAAAGACCCTGGCCCAAGTCAAGGAATCGGTCAATGAAGGGAACAGCCTGGCGGTTTCCCTGTCCAAGCACCCGAAGATCTTTTCACCGATTTACGTGAATATGGTGCGGGCCGGGGAGGAATCGGGTTCCCTTGATCTGGTTCTGGACCGGTTGGCGGAACTGAGTGAGCACCAGCAGGCCCTGAGAGGACGTCTGCGTGCGGCCATGGCCTATCCTGTATTCATGTTTGTGGTGGGAAGCCTGGTTCTCTTTTTCCTGGTGACCTTTGTGGTCCCTAATATCACCCGTATTTTTGATGAGATGCATCAGGTTTTGCCGCTTCCCACTCTGATACTGATGGGGGTAAGCACTTTTCTTAAATCGTTTTGGTGGCTGGTCCTGATGGGCCTGGGATGTGCTGTGTTCACCATAAGACGACTGATACGGATCAGGAAAGGGAGATATGTATGGGACCGGTGGAAATTGCGGATCCCCGTGGTGGGCACCATGAATACAAAAACGGCCATGGCCCGTTTTGCACGGACCCTGGGAAGCCTGCTTCAAAATGGTGTGCCGCTGCTGTCGGCCCTCAATATTGTGCGCAATATTGTGAATAACTGCCTGATTGCCGAGGCCATTGATAATGCCATAGAGGATGTCAAGTCAGGAAATGCACTCTCAGCCTCCCTGTCCCACCACCAGTGGTTTCCACCCATCGCCATACAGATGGTTTCCGCAGGTGAAAAGAGCGGGGAACTGGAGAATATGCTGGGCAGGATTGCGGATGTGTATGAAGGAGAGGTGGAATCCCAGACCTTGGCCATCACCTCTATGCTGGAACCGGTTATGATTTTGGTCATGGGACTGACGGTGGGCTTTATCGTGGTGTCGATCCTGCTTCCCATATTTGATTTAAATCAGATGATACGTTGAAATATGCAAAGGGCGTAAAATGTTCAAGCAAAGGCTTTCCCGGGGTGGATTTACCCTCATAGAGCTCATGGTGGTTATTGTAATTCTTGGAATCCTGGCCGGTCTCATCATTCCCCGCATCATGGGAAGACCCGAGGAGGCCCGGCGAATGAAGGCCACAATCCAGCTGGAGAGCATAGAGACCGCACTCAGGCTCTACAAGCTGGATAACGGATCATATCCCTCTACGGAACAGGGACTTGAGGCCCTTGTAGAACCCCCGCAGGTGGGGGAGATACCCAGGGCCTGGAGAGAGGGAGGCTACTTAGAGAAAGGAAAGGTCCCAAAAGATCCTTGGGACAACGAATACATATACCTCTGTCCCGGCATTCAAGGGGATTACGACCTCATGTCATATGGCGCCGATGGGCAGCCCGGCGGAGAGGGGAAGAACAGGGATGTCAACAACTGGGAATTGGAGTGAGTGTTGCTGAGCCGTATCCCCGGGCGCAGCCAATCGGGTACCGTAAGGCTGGGCCCTTGGACAAGAAGGGCCCGCCCCGGCGCGATATACCGGGAATATAAACAATCTGTGGGTTGCTGCTCCAAAGCCGATTCCTGCGGGTGCTTCGCATGCTTGGGGTCGGGTCGAGGATATACCCTCATCGAACTGATTGTGGTGATGGCCCTGATCGGGATAATGCTGGGGATTGCGGCTCCCAGGATTCGGGACACCTTTCTGGCCGATCCGCTGAAAAGGACTGCCCGTAAGATGGTGGGCATGATAAACGAAGCCAGATATGATTCCATTCGTACCCACCAGGGGCATGCCCTTCACGTTGATGTTGAATCCAACCGATTCTGGATAGACGCTGCCACCATGAACCATGAGGAACGGACCTTAGCCCATAAGCACGGATTGGTGCTGCCCGAGGATGTCCGTATCTTAGATGTCTGGGTGAGAGGGGAGGGCAAAAAAATGGCGGGTGAAACCTGGGTCAGATTCAATGAAAAGGGATATGTGAGGCCCTCAGCAATCCATCTAAGCTGCAAAGACGGCAGGCGTTTGACCCTGGTACTTTCCCCTTTTCTGGGCAAGATTAAGATAGCGGAGAAATATGTGGATTTTGTACAGTAAGGGTCCTCGAAGACTGAAAAGACAACATCACTCTGAAAACGACGGGTTTTCCTGCCAACAATTTTCGACCCCATGGGAGGGGGAATGACCACAATGGGTTCAGGCGGGGTGCATGGCAATGGGTTTACCCTCTTGGAAGTGATGATTTCAATCGCCATCATGGCCATTGCTTTGGTGGCAGTCCTGGGCGCTCAATCCCGTGGCCTTTCTTTAACCGATGAATCACGATTCAATACCACGGCTGCATTGTTGGCCCAGGCAAAGATGGCCGAGATAGAGGCGGGCGGGGCAGGTGCCCTGGTCTCCCGATCCGGTGAATTTGGAGAAAATTTCCCGGAATATACCTGGGAATTGTCCATGGAAAGGGTATCATTCGAGGGGGCGGAAGCAATTTCAGATCGTCTCAGACGAATCGATCTGGTGGTTTCATCCGGAGAGACCGCACTACATCGATATCGCCTCAGATCGTATGTCCTTTTAAAGGAAACGTCGTGAGCCCATGAAACGTGTTCACCCGATCCATTCAAGCGGATTCACCCTTTTTGAGATTTTGATTACCCTGTTCATTTTCTCGGTGCTGGTTTCCACCATCTTCACCGCCTATTCAGGGACCCTCAGAACCGTTCATAAGACGGAAGCGATCACTGACGCCTATGATCAGGCCCGCATCGCACTGGAGCGGATCTGTGAGGATCTGGAGTCCTGCTACATCCCGGAAGATGTGGAAACCCCGGCGGAAGGCAAGACCCCACAGCAGCAGGCATTGTTTGTGGGGGCGGCGTCGGAAACCGGGGATCAGGCAATCGATATCCTCAGATTTCTATCGCTTGCGCACATCGGTTTTGACGGGACCTCATCAATGGCGCAACCGACGGAGATCATTTATTATGTGAAACAGGATCATCCTGAGGCGCCGGCCACGCTGTATCGTTCAGACACTCCCTTGTGGCAGGAAAGACCCGAGACGGGGACTGGCGGATTTCCCCTGTGCGAGGGTCTCTCCGCCGTGTATTTCACCTATTATGATGCAGAAGGGACCTTACATGAAAGCTGGGAATCCATGGCCATGGGGTCCGAACAGCGGATGCCCTCAAGGGTGTCGGTCCTGCTCGAATTTGCCACTGAAACACATCCGCCGCTGAGATTCAGGACCGGCGTTGTTATTCCGGCCCGAGGAAAGGGAGAATTTTTTGAACGATAGCATTGTTCTTACAGACAATCGTGGCTTTGCCTTGATCCTTACGGTTCTGATGGTTTCTCTGATGGTTGTCCTTACCCTCCATTTCAGCAGATCTGTCCGGTCAGCCCTTTATGCATCGGCCAACCTCAAAGACGGGGTCCGTACCGGATACATGGCCCGCTCCGGTTTTAACTGCGCCGTGGCCCTGCTGTCAGAGGATGCCGCTTTCAGCGATTGTGATTCCCTTTTGGAACCCTGGGCCGATTCAAAGCGACTCTCTGCCTTTTCCACGACCCTGTTTGAGGACGGGTATTTTGAGCTGGAGATTGTGGACCTGGCCGGAAAGATTCAAATCAATAAATTGGTTGACAACAAAGGTAACTTCAATGAAGAACAAAAGGCGATGGTGGAGCGGTTTTTAAGTGCCGATCAATTTGGTCTAAATGACGAAGCCATAGGGAACCTCATTGACGCCATAAAGGACTGGATTGATCCGGACGACGAGCCGACCCGATTTGGTGCAGAAAACGCCTATTATCAGGGCCTTACTCACCCTTATTCGTGCAAAAACGGTCCCCTGGAATCCTTAGGTGAATTGCTGGCCATCAAAGGCATGAGTCAAGAACTCTTTTACGGCACCGACAAAACCCCGGGGATATACCCCTATTTGACGGTCCATGGGGAGGGTCGGATCAACATCAATACTGCGAATCCCTTAATTTTAAATGCCCTTGCTGAGGAGATTGATGCCGCCATGGTCGAGGAGATGATCCACTATCGCATGGACCAAGAGAATGAACTAAGCGATCCCGGATGGTACCAAAAGGTGCCGGGCATGGCGCATATACTGATCCCATCTTCCCTGATCACCAGCACAAGCCGTTACTTTGAGATTCGATCAACAGGGATTTCGGGGACCCTGAAAAAAGAGGTGTGGGGCACCATCCGGCGGGGAGACAAAAAACAGGTGGACATTCTTTCACGGAAAATTGAGTAATGCACAGAAAGATCACGGGCATAACCATAGGCGAAGCGGGCCTGACCGCCGTTCAGGTCAGGGGAGGCTTGAACGGCCATGAAGTCACTGCCTGCACCCGTATTGATTTGGAAGAAAAGGATCTGGGAAAGGGACTGGACCGGCTGGCTGAATCCATGGAGCTTACGCCTGATCGGTGTGTCGTTGCCGTTTCCCCGCACCAGGTATCATTCAGAAATCTTGAAATGCCGTTTAAGGATGCCAGAAAGATCCGGCAGACCCTCCCCTATGAGATGGAAACGCTCCTTCCCTTTCCTGTGGAGGATATGGTTATCGACTTCATCGGGGCGGGTCCGGGGAAAACAGGAGAAATCCTTTCCGCTTCCGTCAAAAAGGAAATGATTTCAAGCTATCTGGAAACCTGTAAGGATCACGGCATTGACCCGGACCGTCTGGATGTCATGGGCCTGTCTATTATCCCCTGGCTGTGGAAACAGGACCACACCCCGGCGCATTTTATCCTCCTGGACATGGAAGAAAAGCGTCTTACCCTGTTTCTCAGCACACACCGTCATGTGGCCTTGATCCGTACCCTCACGTTGAACCGCCATTCCCACTGCAGGGGCTCTCTCCCTCTCAAAGACCGGGAAGCTTCGACAGGCGCTGTTTTCCATGCACACCCGAAGATGGAAACCACAGAAGGCCAGGCCCATGCCCTATCCCTGTTCCACCAGGTCCGGCATACCATTCACGCATATATGTCCGGGCACGAGCAATCCCATGGTCCGGAAAAGGTTTTCCTGACCGCGGGGGACACCATGGCCCCGGAGATCGATCAGCTTTTACGTATTGCCCTTGACATGCCGGTGGAGCGAATCGATGTAAGCCGGGACAAGCGGGTTGTCATGCCGGAGGCCGTGGCTCGGGACTGGGACCCGGGTGCCATGAACAGTGCCCTTGCTTTGGCGATTCAGGATCATGGGGGGGGGCCGCGTTTCGATTTCAGAAAATATGAATTTGAAAAAAAGAGCCGTTATCCAGAGACAGAAAAGACCATTCGAAAGGTCATGGTCTTTTTTGTGTTGATTCTCGCATTGCTGGCAGGTGACTTTTTCACCGATTACTATTTTTTGAAAAGGGAATATGAACGGTTGGATACGGAAATTGTCCGTCTGTTTAAAAAGACTCTTCCTGGAGCCACGCGCATCGTGGATCCGGTACAACAAGTCAGGGTGGAAATCCAACAATTGAAAAAAGACAAGGCATCAACACCCACGGTCGGTTCCGACAGGAGGGTTCTGAATCTATTGGCGGACATATCCCGACGTATCCCCGGAATGGTGGATGTACATGTGTCCCGTATGATTCTGGATCCGGCAACCGTACGAATAAGTGGAAAAACCGACACGTTCAACTCAGTGGACAGTTTAAAAAATGCCTTGGCGCCCTCAAAATTTTTCTCTCAGGTGATCATTAGCTCCGCAAACCTGGATCGAAAACAAAACCGGGTGAAATTTGAAATGAAACTTAATCGAAACCCGTAGGACGGGTCCCGCCCAAAAGGCGGTAAGCCCTGGACACCGGATACTGATGAGGCTTGAAAAAAGAGAAAAGATTCTTGTGACTTTGGCCGCCTGCGCCGTGGGGATTTTTCTTTTGCTTCACTTTCTTGTTTTCCCCTTTCTGGATAAGCGGGAGGCCCTGATCAGGGGGGTAAACGCAAAAAGAGAGGCTTTACAGGAGATGGTCGGGTTACGCTCCACGTACCTGGCATATCAAAAGGGGACCGAGGGAATAAGCGAACGGCTCCGGACGCGGTCAAAACGCTTTACCCTGTTTTCCTTTCTGGAGCAGGCAGCCCACAAGGGAGGCATAAAGGATCATATCAAATATATGCAGCCTTCCGACGCTGAAGGCACCGGCCCCTTTAAGGAATCCATGGTGGAAATGAAGCTGGACAAAATTACGCTGAAGCAATTGGTGGCCTACCTTTACCTTATCGAGTCACCGGAGGATGCGGTCGGGATCAAGCGGATTTCCATCAAGGACAGCAAGAGTGCTCCGGGGTATCTGGATGCCATTATTCAGGTGCTCACCTTCACCCTGCGACAGAAATGAAAGGCAACCGTGAACGGGTACCAACCGTGAAGCAGACCATACGGAAAAACAGGAAATGGGCTGGATATGTGCTCTACGCTGTTGTGCTGACAGGGTGGCTTATCTATAATCGTTTCCCGGCAGAGGCCCTGGAGACCTATGTGAAGGCGAAGGTTATGGAAACAAACCCGGAGATGGTTCTTTCCACTGAAAAGGTGGACCTCTCCTTTCCACTGAGCCTGAAATTCATTAATCCACATGTTTTCCATAAGGGGATGCATCAGACCCCGGTCTTCGTTGCGAAGGGGTTTTCCCTCACCCCGCAGATAGGCGCCTTTATCCGGGGAGAACCTGCATATCAGTTTCATGCTCGCGCCTATGGGGGGGTGATCAAGGGCAGAATCTGGTTTAAACACAGGGACATGTCGGGTCCGTTTGATGCTGCAGTGACATTGAAAGATTTGAATCTCCAGGAACACGCCTGTATTTCCCCGCTCCTAAATCGTGAGGTTTCGGGGAGTCTGAGCGGCCGTATCCGCTACAATGGGCCCCCGGACCTGTGGATGGACGGCACAGGGACCGCGGATCTGAACATCACCTCAGCCCGTATGAATCTGTTGCAGCCGCTTTTGGGGTTTCAATCCCTTACCTTTGATCAGATTTCGACGAAGGCGGCCCTCAAAGCGAAGACCATGAATCTTGAACACGTGGACTTTGACGGCCCGGCCGTGAAAGGATCGCTGGCCGGGGACATCAGCCTGAAACATGATGTTTATACCAGCAGACTCAACCTCCGTGGGCGCATTGAGCCGCTCAAGGGGGTCCTGGACGGAATAAAGGATGGATCAAAAGGCCTGAAGTTCCTTCAGCAGAGTCTGAGCAAGTTGAAACGCACCTTTGTGATACAGGGGACCCTTGAATCGCCTGTTTTCAGGTTTATTTCGCATTAATGACTCAAAAAACTTATCAGATTCTGCTCAACCTCCTGCTTCTTTCCGTGGTGATTTACCTCGGTGTGGATGTTTTTTATCGAGTGGTGGGAGGGTATATGAACCAATACGGTACCTTGGGCCCATTGCAAGAGATCGGTTCAGCGGGGGTGAAAGTGGAACATCCCGACAAGGTGTCTCTATCCGATTTTAAGGTGATCACCACCCGCAATCTCTTCGGCTCCATAGACAATCCTTCGGAGAAAGCAGGTAAAGAATTAAAAGATGCGGACATTGAGGCCCTGGAACCCACCTCTCTCAACGTTACCCTTCTGGGGACGGTCACTGATTTGAATGGAAGGGGGTGGGCGGTTATTGAGGAGGGCGGGAAAAGGGATCAAGGACTCTATCGTGAGGGAGACCCGGTACAGGATGCCTTTATCAAGAACGTTTTGCGGGGAAAGGTGGTATTAAGGGAAGGAGGCAAGGACCAGATACTGGAGATGGAGGAGAGTGAGGTCGCGGAAGGGACAGGCGTGTCCGGTTCGGCACGGTCGGCGTCATCAGGGGATGCCGTCACCGTGGGCCGGTCAGATATCACCAACTCCCTTCAAAATATCAATGAGTTGTTAACTCAGGTGCGTATTCGACCCCATCTTAAAAATGGAAAACCTGACGGATTTATGCTCAGCCATATCAGCTCAGGCTCCATGTTTTCCAAACTGGGACTCAAGCGGGGGGATATTGTCAAACGATTAAACGGAGCCCCCATAAACACCCCGGAGGATGCCTTCGCCTTTTATAAGGCCCTGGAGTCCGGTTCGGCCCTTACGCTTGACATCATAAGGCAGGGCCGGGAAAAAACCATCAACTACACCATCAGGTAGGGCATGTATACCGCGTTTTTCGGATTCGGAGAGAATCCATTCAATCTGACACCTGATCCCAGATATCTGTTTTTGAGCCGGTATCACAGGGAGGCCCTTGAACACCTCCTCTACGGTATCAATGAACGGAAAGGGTTTATCGCCATAACCGGGGGCATCGGCACCGGTAAGACCACATTGTGCCGGGCCCTGCTGGAGCACCTGGACCCCAATATCCAGAGCGCATTGGTTTTCAGCTCCTTTATCTCCGAACAGGAGATCTTGCAGACGGTCAACCAAGAATTCGGCATTGAGATGGATCCGGAGGCCTCCAGCAGAAAGGATTATGTGGATGCTCTGAATGCATTTTTACTGAAGAACTTCCGTAACGGCGGAAATGCCCTTCTTCTGATTGATGAGGCCCAGAACCTTTCCCGCACGGTCTTAGAGCAGATCCGCATGTTGTCCAATCTGGAGACCGAGAAAGAGAAATTACTCCAGGTGGTCCTTGTGGGCCAGTCAGAGTTGAAAGGGCTTCTGGGAACTGCCGCTTTGCGCCAGCTCAACGAACGGATCACTGTCCGCTATGATCTTGGACCTCTTGATGAGGCGGATCTTAGAGGCTATGTGCATCACAGGCTCACCGTGGCGGGCGGCAAAGGGGATGTCAGTTTTTCAAACGGTGCGCTGAAGGCGGTCTATGCCTATTCCAAGGGGAATCCCAGACGGATCAACGCGGTTTGTGACCGGGCGCTCCTCATTGCGTTCACCGGAGAGAAACGGGTGATATCCAAAAGGATGCTTAAAGACGCCATCAGGGATCTGAGAGGGAGGAGCGATGCCCCAAGGGCCGATCGCAGATCCTGGCTTTTCCATCTGAGGGGGCCGGCCGGAAGGTGGGTCGCAGCCACAGCGGTCCTCCTGGTGGGAATCCTTGTGGCCGGTTTTTTGGGGTGGTACCCGGGCGGTATTTTGAAGGACATATTCTCAAAAACAAACGCAAATGAAGTATCCCTCCCCTCCTTTTCGTCTCCTGCGGTTTCGTCAAGACCTGATAATCCGGACACGACCATGTTCTTAAATGATACGGCAAGCCTTGCAGGTCTATTCAGGCCCTTTGAAAGGGAAACCGGGGCTGTGCCCGACCATTCTGAGGGGGACTATTTGGGGCTGGTTTCCTTCAATGTGCCCCCCGAATACTTTCCCCTGTTTAAAAGGCCCTTCAGAGTGGTGGTCGATACCCCTCCCGGTTCCGGATCCCCTCCCCGGTACCTGCTCATCACGGAAACGGGTTACGACAGGGCTGTGGCCCTGGACAAGGAAGGGACCCGACATGAGTTAACCCGGGCATTTGTCTTCAGCCATTGGGGAGGGACGGTTTCCTTCGTCTATCCTCACAATAGTGTTTTCCAAACCCTCAGCAGGGGTATGAAGGGGGAGGATGTCTTGAGGATTCAGCGGCTACTGGAGCGTGCAGGATATATTGTTGAACAGACCGCGGTTTATGACCAACAGACAGTTCAGGCAGTGACCCGGTTTCAGAAGGAATTCGGATTAAAAGCAGACGGCATTATTGGTCCCCGGACCATGGCCCTTATGTTCCAGATGGCGGACCCGGGCGATGAGTTACATTCATGATGCCCTGAAAAAGGCGCAGAAGGAACGAAACGGCCGGTTCAGGCCATATGAGGGTGTTTCTCCATCCAGGCCCTGGCGTGCAGGGCTTTCTCCAAAAAAATGGGCCGCCTGGATCATTGGGGGGCTGATGATCGTTTTGCTTGCTTTTGCCTCCTATTCATGGTTGGATCTCCGACGCCCTTTCACACCCGCCGGGTCAGAAAAAGCCGTGCCCCCTCCCCAGCCTTTAAAAAGACAAACCGATGCCGGGGATTTTTTTGAACGGGGGCGGGGTTATCACAGGGAAAGGCGTCTGGAGGCGGCGAGACAATGGTACGAAAAGGCCCTCAAAGCAGATCCCGGATATGCCCTTGCCTTAAACAACCTGGGAGTGATACAGATTCAGGACGAGGCCTATGCAGATGCCCGGAGGAACTTTGAAAAGGCGATAAGGTTGAAACCCGATTATGTGGACCCCTATTACAACCTGGCCTGTTTCTTTGCGCTCAGAGGTCAGACAGAAGAGAGCCTCAGGTACCTCAGAAAGGCGGTTTCGCTGGGTCCGGCTGTCCAAAAATGGGCCTGTAAGGATACGGATTTAAGCGCATTGCATAATTTGGCGGAATTTAAAGAGATGATGGGACTTGACCCATGAGGTATGGACGTATGAGGGGGCATAAGGTGATGGGGTCAATATTCTGTGGGTATTTGTGGACCGCAGGCCTGTTCCTTGTTATGACCATGGCGCTTCCTGCCATGGGGGCCCGTGTTACAGGAGAAGACGGGGTAAGCCCGGCCACCGTCGCCGAGCGACCCCAAAAGGAGGCCGCCCCTGAGGCGGTTTCCTCCGAACCGCCCACACAGGATGCCCTGCCTGCGGAGACCGAAAAAGAAGCGGATGTTGATCTGGACAAGGACAAAGACAAAAGGGCTGATGTCACAGGGGAGCGGGAGAGAGAAAAAGCGGCACAGGACGCAAAAGGGGACTCTTATGTGACCATTGACTTTGACAATGTGGATATCCCGGTGTTTGTCAAGTTTATCAGTGAACTCACAGGGAAGAATTTTGTCATTGATAAGGCGGTGCGGGGAAAGGTGACCATCATGTCCCCCACCAAAATTTCAGTGGAAGAGGCCTATAAGGTGTTTGAATCCGTGCTTGAGGTACATGGGTACGCGGCTGTTTCCGCGGGTGATGTGGTTAAAATTGTGCCGGCTGTGGCGGCCAGGTCAAAAAATGTGGAGACCCTGCTTGAGGAGGCGGCCGTCGAACCGGAGGATAAGGTTGTTACCCAGTTGATTCCGCTTAAATACGCCAATCCCGACGAACTCAAAAAGCTCTTTGCCCCCATGATCTCCAAAAGCAGTGTCATGGTCTCCTACCCGCCGGCACGGACACTGATCGTGACCGACGTGTTCTCCAACATTCAGCGGATCCTCAGGATTACCCGGGCGGTCGATGTGGAGGGGGTCGGGGAGGAGATATCGGTTGTTCCGCTTACATCGGCTTCTGCCGCCACACTTGCCAAATCATTGAGCACCGTGTTCCAGAGGCGTGCGAAGCGGCCCCAACCGAAGGGAATGGAAGACACGGAGGTCAGGGTCGTTTCAGACGAAAGAACCAATTCTCTCATCGTTCTGGCCTCCGAAGATGAGACCCGGAAGATCAAACAACTGATAAAACTCCTGGATAAGGAGCCCCCAAAGGGGGAGGGAGACATTCGGGTCTGTTACCTCAAGCATGCCAATGCAGAAGATCTCACCAAAGTGCTGTCGTCGCTGCCGTCCGAACGCTCTGCAAAAACTGACCAGGGAAAGGCCCCGGTGGTTTCAAAGGAAGCCCGGATCGTGGCGGACAAGGCCACCAATTCCTTAGTTATTACCTCAGACAAGGATGATTACCGGGTCCTGGAATCGGTCATAGAAAAACTGGACATCCCGCGAATGATGGTCTACATCGAGGCCCTGATCATGGAAGTGAACGTGGAAAAAGACTTTGAGCTGGGGGTTGAGTGGGAGGGGGTCAAAAGTTTTTCCTATGACGGCAAAGACGGCGGTATTATCGGCGGCTCCAGCGGATCAGGGTATAAAAACGTGGGCGGGATCTTTTCAGATAAGCCCAAACTGCCCGATGGCTTTTCCCTGGGGGTGATCGGTCAGGCCATCGAGATCGGGGGGGTGAAATTCCCAAACCTGGCTGCGATTTTGCATGCGTATCAGCAGGACAGGGACGTGCACATCCTGTCCACCCCCCAGATTCTGACCACCGACAATGAAGAGGCCGAGATTACGGTGGGCAAAAATGTGCCCTATGTCACCCGTCAGGAAACCAGCCAGGCGGAATTGGACTACAGCAGTTATGAATACAAGGACGTGGGCGTGACCTTGAAGATCACGCCGCAGATCAGCCAGGACAGATTGGTTCGGCTGGATATCTATCAGGAGGTCACCAGGCTGATCGAAACCGACGCGCTCAAAGAGGGACGTCCCACGACCTACAAGCGCCTGGCAGAGACCACGGTCATCGTGGCCGATGCCAATACGGTGGTTATCGGGGGATTGATCGGGGACGATACCACCAATACCGACTACAGGGTCCCCTGTCTCGGCAATGTCCCCGGTATCGGCTGGTTTTTCCGATCAACTTCCAGAAAAAGGGATAAAACCAACCTTTTTGTATTTTTGACCCCCCATATCATTCAGAATCCCTCAGAGAGCCGGAAAATCTATGAGGAGAAAAAGGATCAGATTGAGCGGATTGAAGAGGGGGTGATCAAGATGTATGGAAAAGAGCGGACCCCCGCGCCTGAGTAGGCCTTATGATTGTTGATTTGTGATTGGCGACCCGCCTGCCACAGCCTTGCGGCTAAAGCGTTGGCGATACCCAGTGCCTCGGTCAGAGGGCTACGCACTTATATTGGGGAAACAGGCATTGGCGGGCAGCTTGAAAAAACAACACCGTTCCACACCGCTGAACCTTGAACCCCTGAACCCTGAACCTAGACTTATGCATCACCGATTACTGGGTCAAATACTTATGGAAAACACAGGGCTGACCCACCAGGCCCTTGAGCACGCCCTCAGTATTCAGCAGGAGAAGGGGGGGC
>JAWLET010000234.1:0-4666 GCA_041685955.1 Desulfobacteraceae bacterium
GTCGGTTTCTGAGAGACAAACTATCCAATGCCTACAAGGAACGGGAAGCCCGATGACGGATGAATACCAGGAAAAATTCGACCGTATATCCGATTATGTGGATGGTGAGCTGAACCCGGAAGACTGCCGCAAGATCGAGCAGCATCTCAGGGAATGCCCCAAATGCCGGGCCTGTTTCCATTCCCTCAAACAGATGAGACAACTCTGTGAAGCCGCCTCACAGGAGAAGCTGCCCCCCGAGATGCACCGGCGAATCCTGAATACCCTGCGGGAATGCTTGCGCCATGAACACAAGACATAACGCACGGGTTACCCTATAAGGCTGCGTGCCGTCTTTTCCAGTACATGGACAACCCCGACCAGTCCCTTAAACCGCTCATCCTGGGTCTGGCCATGGTAATAACGGTAGTAGATCTGCTGGGCGATCACGGCCAGCCGAAACAGACCAAAGGTTAGATAAAAGTCGAGATTTGAAATGGACCGGCCCGACTTTTCAGCGTAGCGATGGATTATTTCCTCCCGGGTGAGGGCACCGGCCATATGGGTGGGCATGGTCCGGATGCCCTGCATGTCGCGGGGGTCATCCTGCTGTACCCAGTAGGCCAGGGAATTGCCCAGATCCATGAGCGGGTCCCCGATGGTGGACATTTCCCAGTCCAGGATACCGATGATGGTGGAGGGATCATAGGGATCCAGGACACAATTGTCCAGTTTGTAATCGTTGTGCACAATGGCGGGGGTCTTTGTGTCCGGGGGCATGTGTTCCAGGAACCAGGCCATGACCGCTTCAAAGTCGGGCGTGTCGTCGGTTCTGGCCGCCCGGTACCGTTTGCTCCATCCCTCTACCTGCCGTCTCACATACCCCTGGGGTTTCCCGAAGTTCGCCAGGCCGATGGCCTTATAATCAATGTTGTGCAGGTCTACGTGCACGTCCACCAGGTGCTCACACAGTCCACGGGCCTGCTGGGGCGTAAAAGACAGCCCGGGAGGGATGTCCTTTCGCAGGATGATGCCGTGCAATCGCTCCATGATGTAGAAAGGACACCCCATGACCGCCGGATCTTCGGTATAGGCCAGGGGTTGAGGACAGTAAGGGAAGACCGGCCGCAGGGCCTTGAGAATCCGGTACTCACGGCCCATATCGTGCGCGGTCCTGGCCTTGGTGCCCATGGGGGGCCGCCTGAGGACCCACTCCCGGTCCCCCATGGTGAGGAGGTAGGTGAGGTTGGAATATCCGCTGGGGAACTGGCGGATGACCAGGTCCCCGCTCAATCCCGGAACGACGCTTTTCAAAAAGGCCGCCACTTTCTGTGGATCCAGGTCTTCCCCTTGTCTCACCACGGTCGCTTCATCTAAAAAGGCCATGAACTGCCTCCGGTCCGTTCCTCGTTGGAGTCGTTTATCCATGAAAATTCGTTCCAGCCCAAAGAGTGGGAATCTTTAATAAGGCAGAATCTCTCCACACAGGAGATCACAAACCACGCATACTGATCCACGGTCACCTGCCGCCCGGCGTATTTCCAGCGTTTTACATACCAGTCCTGGACCATGGCCTTGATCACCGATGCGGTCAGCACACTGTCTCGGACCCCGAACAGGCCCTGGGCCCGGCCCTGTTCAATGATGTCCATGAACAGTTTCTCGGTTCCCAGTTCACCGGCCTTGGCCTCCGCCTTATAGGTGGGGTTCAGGTGGCGGGCCTCCATATAGGAGAAGTAGAACCAGGGCTGCAGGACCTCACTCAAAAAAATGTGGGTCTGAATGGCCGTCCTCAGTCTGGAGACCGGGTCATTCTCCTGGTCCACATGCATCCTTAGAATGCGTCGGATGGTGGTCCGGCCGGTTCGAAGAAGCATCTCCAGAAGGTCTTCCTTACCGGAAAAATAGGCGTAGAGCCCGCCCATGCTCAACTTGGTTTCCCGGCTCAAATCTCGCATGCTCATAGCCTTAAAGCCCTTTTGGTTGCTGATTTTCAGGGCCGCGTCAAAAATACGCATCAGGTTTTTGTCTAAGGTCTTTTCCTTCTTTATGCTGATGGTTTTTCGATGGTATTTGAAAACCTCCCGGCAGATCTCCTGCTGCGACAGGGTGACCTGCTGTTTGAACACCTCGAAACTGGTAAGATCCTCCATGGGGCCTGTATCCGCCTGGGTCACTTCACATCCCGGCCTTTGTATTCGCGCAAAATCCGTTTTGCTACAGAGATCTTGTGGACTTCGTCCACCCCGTCATAGATGCGGGCTGCACGCTCGCCCCGGAAAAACATGGCAATGGGCGTATCATCGGTCATGCCCAGGCCGCCGTGGACCTGGAGGGCCCGATCCACAACCCTCTGCATCACATTGGCCACGTAGAATTTGATGAGAGAGATGTCCTTCATGGCCGCTTTGACGCCTTGGTTCTCAATGGTCCAGGCCGTATTGAGCACCATGAGCCTGGCGGCAAGGATGTCGGCGGCGCTGTCCGCAATATAGCCTTTTATGATGTCCGAATCGGCCAAAACCCGGGTGGGCGTACGCCGCCTGTTAAGGGCGTGAACGCACATGAGGTCGAAACAGCGGTTGCAGATGCCGATCCACCGCATGCAGTGGTGGATGCGCCCCGGACCGAGGCGTTCTTGAGCCATGACAAACCCCTTGCCCTCGCCGCCCAGCAGGTTCTTCCGGGGGACCCGGCAATTCTCATAACGGATCTCCGCATGGCTGGTCCACTTCTCTCCGGTGTGGCCCATGACCGAGATGTTGCGGATGAGGTTGAACCCGGGGGTGTCTGTGGGCACGATGATCATGCTGGCCCGCAGGTGCCTCGATTCGGCCTCCGGGTTGGTTTCGGCCATCACAATGGCAAATGCCGACCCCTCGGCCGCGGTGGTGTACCACTTGTGGCCGTTGATCACGTAATCTTGGCCGTCCTTCACCGCCGTGGTCAGAAGCCAGGTGGGATTGGATCCGGCCACCTCCACCTCGCTCATAGAAAAGCAACTCCTGATTTTCCCTTCCACATTGGGCCTGCAGTAGACCTTTTTTTGCTCATGGGTGCCGTACTTGTGCAGGATCTCGATGTTGCCCGCATCCGGAGCTTGGGCCCCGAAGATATACAGGCCCAAAGGCGTCCCGCCCAGGGCCTCGGCCACCAGAGCGTATTCCATGAGCCCAAGGCCCATGCCCCCGTATTCCGCGGGATGAAGGGGGGCCCACAGCTCCATGCGGCGAACCATGTCCCGCTTCTTTTCAATCTCAGGCAGCACGGCTTGGAAGCCTTTGGTGGCAAACTCCGGTTCCATGGGGATGATTTCTTTGTCCACAAACTCTTTGATCATCTCCAAAATAACCTTCAGTTTTTCGGATACGGTAAAGTCCATGTGCGCTTCTCCTTGCTCCTCGTGGGCGTTTTCAGATATTCGGGATTCCGGCATTCTGACTCCTAAATATCATTTCCTATAGGTCATGACAGGGGATGTCAAGAAAAATAGAGCGATCGTTCGTTTTTTGACTTGAAACAGACCCCTGCTTGCGCTATGCTCATGTTCGGGCGGAAAAATCTATGAGGATGACAACAGGTGGGCCCATGAACATCCTGGTGATAAAGGATTCCTGCAATCCCTGGACCTGGATCTGCCCGCCCTCCTGACCGTCCAGACTGGCATGAGCAGGCCCCGCTACCCCACCCTGTCCAACCTGATGCGGGCCAAGCAGCAAAAGCCCAAGGTCATCGAGTCCGGCGCCCTGCCGCCCGTAAAAGCGCGGGAGAAAATACTGCATATCCAGTATCCACAATAATCACGGACCGGGCTACTCCTGGAAGGCGACCGGAGCAAAAATGCGGGCCAATTGCTTCAGATCCTGAACAGGGAGAGCCTGCTTCAGGCAGGAGGATGATGGACCATTGCATTGTCATTGTTGCGGAACATAGCCTGGAAAAGGTGACACCCGCGACCTATGAATTGCTGGAGGTGGCGCAAGAGATCAGACAGGTACGTCCCTGCGAAATCCGGATAGTGGTATTGGGTGCACAACCCCGAAATCCGGCCCGGGAAATTGCAGAGCGTACCCAAGAGACGGTGATTGCTTTTAAGAACCCGGGCCTGACAGAGTATAATGCGGAGATGTACAAGGATCTGCTCCAGGAGGAAGTGCCCCGGTTCAATCTCGCCTTTAACCTGGTTTCCCAGGTCCACAGTGGCCGGGTCCAGGCCCGTATGCGATATGGGGTAGCTGGAATACGGAAGGCAGGTGGGTCTTATCGGGGCCACGGTACGGCCCAAGCTCTATATCGCCTGCGGGATCTCGGGCGCTTTTCCCCACCGGGTGGGCATGCAGGGCTCAGGCTTTATTGTCACCGTCTCCACCAACCCCGGTTGTGCAATGGAAAGACCGGTTTCCGGGGCTCCTTAACCCGATCCAAAACCGCATCAATTTTTTGTTTCATTATGGGCGTCATCATTTTTACATACCCGGTAACGCTTCTCCTGTAAACGTAATTTTGCAGCATTGACGCTGGGATTCGGGAGTCGGGATTTGTATGCGCTAAAAATCCCTGTTGAATAAAATCAATCAGTCGGATAAAAGGTTCTTGTACCAGGTTCAAACATGAGGGGACACCGTCAAAAGAGATGCCGAATGACAAAAAAACAGGTTTTCTCCTGGCAGGCGCCGCATTTGTGTTC
>JAWLET010000235.1:0-4658 GCA_041685955.1 Desulfobacteraceae bacterium
CCATCGGCTTCAAAGAAATTCCCCATTCATGGCGGGATTATCTGTACTGGAATGTGGAGTTGCTGGAATAAACCGCTACGGGAACAGGAAACTCCTTAGTTCGACGCCGACCGGTCTCCAAGCAGGCGGGGGATTGCGGCCTCCGGCTTGGAGAGAAAAGGGTCGTTTATGGATGGAAACGACTCCGGGTGAATGATGAGGGGATCTGGATTGATCCCTTCAGCCCCCGGATATGACATCCGCAATCAGACCGGTCAGACGGTCCCTTTTTTCCCGGGAGACATCCGTAAGCCGCTTCAGATTCATGGCCCGCATCACATCATACCGGCCATCTTCAAAAATAACCGGAATCTGGATCAGATAATCCGGATGATGACAACACCCCGGCGCAAAATAGTGGCCGGGCCGCTTCCCCTCCTTAAGGGTCTTTTGAGCCCCGGCCAGCTCCGCTTCGGAAATCACCATTCCCGCCTGGCCGTTGAACGTGCTCACCAGATCGCCTGGGTTGAAGGCCCTCTTTTTTTCCATCATCAATAACTCCTTTCCAGCTTTCTCAACAGGGGTTCATGCTCAGGGTTCCGGGTGTTTGCCCGGCCCTGCAGACCCCTTTGGGGACGGTTGGGCATCCGAATATCCACAGCGCTCCGTAATGGCCGCTATTAGATCCTTCAGCGGGAATAAGGCCGTATCATCCACCCGGTCCAATAGGTGGCCGAGACCGGTCAGTGCCCCGGGAATATAGGCCTCAAAACAGGTCTTGTGCTTCACCTTTGTGAGATAGGAAAAGGCCCCCAGGATCTGCAAGTTCCGCTGTATGGCCAGGTAAGGATAAGCGGTATGAAGGGACTCCGCCCAGTCAGCATTAATACCGGCGATCCGGCGTATATATCCGTGGTACAGGGTATCCTGCTGCCGGGGAGCAAGACCGGTGTAGGGATCGATAAGCAGGGAGGCCAGGTCATACCCTAACGGCCCCAGCCGGCCGCCCTGCCAATCCACGATCCCCACTTTTTGGCTGGGGAGCAGAATATTTTTGGACTGAAAATCCCTGTGAAGAAAAAAGCCGCCGGCCCCCTTGCAGGCCCCATGGGCGATGTGCTCAAAGGTATCTTCCAGTTCAGGCCATTGGGCCTTTAATCCGAGATAGTGATGAAGAAAGGCATCCCTGAAATAGTGGGATTCGTATCGGCGCATCACCGTAGGGTCATAGTGCCGGGTCTGGCAGCACCAGGATGGGTCAAACCCCTCAGCCCCCTGGATCTGAAGTCTCACCAGCTCATCTAATACGGTCTCGTAAACCGCAAGGGGATCGGTGCCCGAGGCAATGACGTCTTGAAGATTTCGGGTTCCCAAATCCTCCACAATAAACCAGCCCATGTTTAGATCGAATTCATAGATTTCAGGCACCGGAAGCCCCTTGCCCTTGAGATGCACGCCGATCTTCAGGTAGGCCCGGTTTTCACGGTCGACAGAGGCGTCCTGGGGGGGATTATACATCACCACTACAGAGGGATCCTGTCCGGGAGGCATAATCCGCCAGA
Organism: Desulfobacteraceae bacterium; assembly: GCA_041685955.1. Lineage (GTDB taxonomy): Bacteria > Desulfobacterota > DSM-4660 > Desulfatiglandales > Desulfatiglandaceae > JAIPDZ01. Next base: position 1,542 of record JAWLET010000235.1, read on the forward strand.
ACATCCGGGTGGAACCGTCCGCAGGGATCCTCTCAAAGGTCACCGCTTTTTCGGTGTGGGCCCGTTTGTTCATAAAGCCGGTAATCGCATTTTTTAACCTGGAATCCACAAGTCTCCCCATGACAAGACGGGCCTATATGACACCACGGATAACATCCGCGCTGACCTCTTTTTCGGCTGTGACCACACTATCCAGAATTTTGACCCCCGGTTTAACCCTGACCCGGGCCCACAATACAGAGCGAACGATTTCAACCTCCCGGGCCAGAATGCATTCTGGCCCGATCACGGCCCAATCCTTAAGCCTGGCGGATGCGGATATATCACAATCCCCACCAATCAGAAAGGCCTGCCGGCCCGCAGCTTCCCGGTTTGCCAAAAGATAGTGATCGAGGGTGCCGATATCTCGCCAGTAATGGCCTTCGGAGAAAAAGCCCTGTATCTGCGCACCTTCCTTGATTAGGTTCCGATAACAGTCAATGATATTTGAAAACACCCCTGCAGGAATCCGACTCAGCAGCCCCGGCTCCATAATGTGGATTCCGGTAAAAGCCAGCTTTCCCGGTCCCGGCGTGGCGTTAATGTCCATAATATTCATCTTAGAATCCACTCGGACCTGATTAAACCGGGCATAGTCGTGCAGGATCAGGGTGACCAGGTTCGCTCGTCTCTGATGGAGTTCATAGGCCTGGGAGAGATCGATATCCGTGAGTATGTCGCCGTTGATGACCACGAAGGACTTATCACCCCAGAAATCCTGGGTATTCTTGATCCCCCCGCCTGTACCCAAGATGTCAGGCTCCGCCCTCACCTGGATCTTCACCCCGAATGGCCTCCCCCCGTCCAGGTGGGTGGTAATCCGGTCCCGGTGATAATGGGCATTGACCACGATTTCTTCTATTGTGTACTGTTTCAGATAATCGATCAGCCTGTCGATTACCGGTCGGTTTCCTACCGGGACTAGGGGCTTGGGAAGATATGATGTAAGCGGCTCCAGTCTGGTCCCATACCCTGCGGCAAGGATCATCCCTTTCATGGCATCACCTTTTTTCATAATTCCGCCACAAAAGCCCCAACCTTATGAGATTATTAGTGGAAAATACATCAACTCTTGAAATCCAGGCACTTTCATGACCCTAAACTTGTGGTAAAGCTTGAAATAATTCCTCATTGATTATACACCCTAACCGATGATGTCAACGAGATATTCCACTGTCCATGGGAGGGAATCTGCTATGACCCATTCCAACCTGGATCTTTCAGAACTGACCCACACCATCGGCAGGCTGTTCATGGCCGGCATGCCTGGGCCGACCCTGGATCATAACACCAAAAGCCTTATCCGGGATCAAGGATTAGGCGGTATTATCCTGTTTTCCCGGAACATTGAAGGGCCGGTTCAGTTGGCCGCTTTGTGCCGGGATCTGCAGCAAGCGGCCATAAAAGCCCACGGGATTCCGCTGTTCATGGCTGTGGATCAGGAAGGCGGGCGGGTGGTCCGGTTGAGAGAGCCTTTTACCCAGTTCCCTGGAAACACCGCCATTGGTACAGCCGAAAACCCGGTAGAGGCGGCCATAAACTTTGCTGAGGTAACGGCGCAGGAGATGGCCCTGGTAGGGCTCAACATGGATATGGCGCCGGTCATGGATGTCCGGAGAGGGGCGCCTGAAAAACATCTGATGGACCGCACCTTCAGTGACGATCCGCAAACAGTGGCCCTTCTGGGCCGGCATGTGGTGAATACCCTCCAGAAAAACCACATCATGGCAGTGGCAAAGCATTTCCCGGGCCTGGGAAGGACCACCATGGATCCCCACCATCACCTCCCCACCATTGATGCCGATGAAGCGGAAATGGAGCGGATTCATCTCCCCCCCTTTCAAGCAGCCATTGCGGCGGGAGTGTCATCGGTGATGTCTTCCCATGCCCTGTATCCCTCCATAGACCCTGGCACCCCTGCCACCCTTTCGAGCCGGGTGATCAACGGCATCCTTCGGCAAAGACTCGGATTTGACGGGTTGGTCATCACTGACGACCTGGAAATGGGGGCCATTCGGGAAGGGTGGGGGGTGGTCAAGGGCGCCGTTTCCGCCTTCAAAGCCGGGTGCGATATCCTGCTCATCTGTGAAGATCAACCTGCTGTATTACAGAGCATGAATGCACTCAAGGCCGGAATTTTGAGGGAAGAAATTCCCGTTCAACAGCTGCATACCGCCATTACGCGCATCAACAAAACCAAAGGCCGATTCCTCAAATCTGCACGGGAGATTTCTCTCCACAAGGTCAGAGATTATTTCGAGCACAAAAGTCAAGCACCCGGGCGTCAGCCTTTTATGAATAAAATCTTGACAGATTAACTTAGGGTAGGCCCCTTTGAATCTGAGGCCTTGAGCCGCTTCTTATATTTGATTTCCACAGGTTTGATGATGGCGCCATCTTCTAAGACCAAGTCCACTACATACTGGTTTTTCGTCCGCAAACGCGTCTGGAACCAGTTTGGCAAAGACCTGACGATCTTTATATATTGCCCCCCCTGATTTTAACCATTATGGCCGTATTTTCCGGAAAAGTTCAGACTGTTCTGGAATGCAAGTCAAGTATTCCCATCAATTGCGGGGGCGTAGCGTCTTCCGGCTACGCTTCGAGCAGGTGGGTCCCGACACGATGGATGCGCTTGAAATGGGTATCGTAGGTAATTATCATGGCGCCCTCCCGGATGGCAATCGCCGCTATCCAGATGTCGTTCGTGGGTACCGGCGTACCCGCGCGGCGAAGCTCCACCACGGTCTCGGCATAGTGATACGTGGCCAGGTTATCCACATCAAGGATATGGACCACCGGGCTGTCCAAGAATTCTTGTAACTCAATCTCGTTGCGATCGAAATGGCTTCCCAGCCGGAACCCGGTCCGTAATTCCCCCAGAACAATCGTAGAGACGCCAACCCACCGAGCCCGGGAAATGACCTCTACAGCGCTGAGGGTCCCTCTTTTAAAATGGCTGTAGGCGCATGTGTCCAGACAGATTTTTATTTCTCCCATAACTCAGGATCGATTTTCTCAAACAGATCGGTATGCTTTTCAAATTCCCTGAACTCATCTTCTGACCATGTCCCGGCC
>JAWLET010000236.1:0-4629 GCA_041685955.1 Desulfobacteraceae bacterium
TCGGGGCCGGCATCAGTTTAAAGGCATGGACAGGCCGCTTCAGGTCTACTCCCTTAAAAAGGCGGAATGACTTGAGGCATTTCACCCAAAGAATGGAACAAGGGGTGATTTGGATCGGTTGGGCCTTTATGCAAACGCATTCCAGTCCAGCCGGACAGGGGTCTTATTGACCAGTAGGCCCAGGTCCTGCAACCGAATGATCATGGCCTGTTTGGAGACATTGGAGAAGCCGCCTGCTTCACACATGGCCGCGGAAATGAACGGCCACTGTTCCACATAGGGCTGTTCGCATGGGGTGCCTTTACCCGCCTCGCTTCTGGCACGCTTCATCACAAAGGGTTCCGGTCCGCATACCCGCTCAAAGGCCTCCCGAATCTCTTTTTCCGGCATGAGGAGACAGGAGGCGAAATAATCGGCCTGCCATTCTATGGGGGCCTTGGCATTGGAAGTGGTGCATACGATGGACTTGCTTTCTGGACCGTTTATTTTTTGTTGCCTGACATACGGCCGGTGCAGAACCCAGTGGGCCACCTCATGGGCGCAGGTGAACACCAGCCTCCCCTCAGAGCCGTTCTCAAAGAGCCTTTCGTTGATGCACAGGGTCCTTGATTCCACATAGGTGGCCCCCAGGACATCTGTTCCCAGTATCCGTCCCAGGTCATCATATATGAGACGCAGTCTCAGGTACCGCTCCACGATATCTTCCACCGGGATGGGCGGTTTGACAATATATCCCGCCATGGCCTGAAAACTGTCAATCAGGTTATACGCCTTTAGGGCGATGTTTTGCTTGGACATCCAGGGAACCCTCATAGCACTTGCATCCTCACACAATGGACATAGATAACCACATCGACCTGGTAAGTGGGCTTCCTTTTTTCATCTCCTTGGTTCCCCACGGCAGCCTAACAAAACGTAACATTGAGGACGGTTTTTAGGGTGGAATTATTCCCCCAAAGGTAGCATTTTAAGGAGGTTCTCAACCGTTTCCTCGGAAGAGGCTTCGTCTTCTCCCGCTTTTTCTTTCAGCACATCTTTCAGCCTTTTTTTCAACTGCTGCCTGGCGATCCCCTCCAGGTCCGGTCTGAACTTGGGGGATGCGAAGGTGCCGCTCACCAGAATGGGCACCCTAATGCCTGAACGGTCTTGGATGTCCCCCTTGCCTTTCAGAGTGGCCACGCCCTTGGGCACCACTCGGAAGTCCAGAGTTTCCTGAACCAGATCAGCCTTTCCCCGGGCCACCAACCGCATCAGGGGGGTCAGCATGGTTGCTCCGGAGGTGTGGATGACGCCCTTGGCCGCGGTAAAGGGGATGCGGACCTCGCTGAAATCGGTACGCCCCGCTTCCCGGCCTTTTTCTGCCGCTCCAAAGGCGCGCTTACCATTCTGAGCCATATCCGTCAGATTGATGCCCTTTAGGGCGCCGTCGGTGAAGACCAGTTCACCCGCTCCGTTGAGGGTCCGTTTCAGGGTGGGGGTGTCCCTGCCCTCAAGGCCGAGTTTCAACTCCGCCAAAAAATACCCCTCCAGAAAATCCTTTTGAAACATGTCCCTGAGCAGGGGGTTTATCTGAATCCCCTGGGCATTGAGGTGCACGCTATGGGTGGGGGTGTCCTGCCCCAGGTCACAGGACGCTTTCCCTGTTACCGAACCGTGGTACATATGGAAGGCCAAGGGATCCAGTTGAAAGCGCCCGTTGCGGCCGGTGATGTGCAGGTTCAGGTCCCTAACCTTGGCCCTTTTAATCTGGAGATCGTCTATGGAAAGTTGTCCATCCAGGACCATGCGACGGAGCGGTTTTAGATCGGTCTTGCGGGCCTTGGATGCGCCTGCCCCCTTTTTTTGGCTCTCGGGTTTCTTTTCCCGGGCAGGCGGGAGATACCGATCCAGGTTGATGGTGTCCACATGAAGGTCAAAAGAGAGATCGGGCTTTTTGAATTCCTTGGCCGTTAAACCAAATGTGATCTTGGAATCATCCATATCCATGACGCCGTCTGAGATGGATAGGGCGTTGGGGCTCCCCTGGATCTTCATTTTCAATGCCACCGAATCCAGGGCCTTGGGGTCGGTGGGCGTCAGGGGGAACGATTGCCCCAGAGATGCCATCACCTTCTTGGGGGAGAATAAAGAGACCCCCAGGTCCAGATCCACGAAGGGATTTGAGGCCGCATCCCGAAGGGATCCCTTGACCTTGATATCCATTTCCTCCAGGGCGGCCATGTAGAGATCGATATCCATGGGCCCTTTTCCCGGTTCCTGGCCCACAGGACCCACTGTTCCGGTCACAGAGACCGGCTGACCGTCCAGGAGGGCGGAGAGCCCCACCCGGATGGGCTTGTCTAAGGATACGTCTTCGAGCGTAAGACGAAAATCCCGGATCTCCTTTTTCATCCCCGTGGTCTTGTCCATGAAGAGGACCACCCCGTCTCGGATCAAAAACTCGTCCACGGCGAGAGACTGGATCGGCAGTGAGGCGGGCCCTGTCTCCTCAGGGGGCTCGGCCTCTTTCTCCGGGCGCTCGGGACCCTTATCCAGGCATCCCCAGTTCCACCTGCCGTCCTTACCCCTGGTCACCACCATGCGGGGGCTGTCCAGGATAACCCGCTTGATCACCACTTCACCGGATAACAGCGGCAAAAGCTCGGCCCTCAGTTCAAAGGATTTTACGCTCACAAAGTCCTCTCCCCCAAACCCGGGAGAGCTCCCCAGGTGCAGGTCTGAGAGGGCTATTGTGGTCCGGGGAAACAAAGAGAGGCTCAGGTCTCCGCCCATTCGAAAGGGGCAGCCGGTGGACTCGGCCACCATCTTTTCGATCTGAGGCGTGTATGTCTCAGCGTCCATGAACAGGGGGATAATCAACAGGGCCGCAATCCCCAGGGCGATCAGTGCGCCCAAGACGATGCCCGTCCATTTGAGTGCTCTCATGGGTGTCCTCCCGTGCTACCCAGCGTCCCCTTCCGAAGCCAAAAGATCCAGGCCCCACTTTTTTAGGGCGGCCACGCCTCCCTGGAGATTGTAGGTATGGGGAATCCCCATTTGATCCAGGGTGATCTGGGCCTCATAGGAACGGACGCCCGTGTTGCAGATCAGGACCAGGTTTTTATCCCTGGGGACCTCGTCCATGCGCGCGGTCAGTTCATCCTGGGGGATGCTTTTCCACTCTTCGGGGTATTTCTTGACAAAATCCTCTGCATTGCCCCAGCCGCGACAGTCCAGAAACAGGGTGTTGCCCTGCTTGCGCTCTGTCCACCATTGTGCAAACTGATCCGCGTCGATTACCCGGTTTTTGCCTGCTAAGGTGTTTTCAGCCGCATTCCCGAGGGCGTTGACCACATCCATGGCCGAAGAGAACGGGGGCGCATAGGGGAGTTCCAGGTTGCTGACATCAGCAGTGGTAGGCTGGTATTTAAGGAGGGCCGCCACCGCGCTGACCCGGGCAAACATGCCTCCCTCCATTCCCCCCAGTCCCTGTATCCCCAGGACCCTGCCGGTTTCCTTTTCCACCACCAGTTCCAGGTAGATGAGGTCCTTCTCCGGATAGAAGTGGGCCCGGTCAAACTGGACCACGAACACGCTCAATGCATCATAGCCGTGGGATCGGGCCCGCTCCAGGCTCAGCCCGGCACTGGCTATGGAGAGGTCGAAGAGCTTGATGGCAAAGGTGCCCACAGCCCCTTCAAATGTTGCGTTTCCGCCGGCAAGGTTGGTGCCGATGATCCGTCCCTGCCGGTTGGCCAGAGACCCTGAGGGGAAGTATGCGGGCGTTTCGGTAATGAGGTCCTGGATCTCCACGCAGTCCCCGCCCGCATAGATATGGGGATCAGAGGTCTCCATTCGTTCGTTCACCACGATGGCGCCGGCGGGAGAAATCTTTAGCCCTGCATCCTTGGCCAGGTCTGCGTTGGGGGAAACCCCTACCGCCATGATCACCAGGTCCGCGTCCAGCGTCCGCTTATCGGTCACCACGCGCTGTACCCGGCCGTCTCCCTCCAGCCTCAGCACCTGTTCCCGGACATAAACGGATATGTCGTTTTCCGCCATCTTCTGCCGGCCCATGCGGGCCACCACCGGGCTGACGATCCCGGGCAGTATCTGATCCGCTATCTCCACCACGCTGGTCTTAATGCCCCACAGATCGGCCAGGGCCTCGGCCATTTCCAGCCCGATGGCGCCCCCGCCGATGATAACGGCCTTGTCCACCGCGCCTCCGGCCACCTGGTCCTTGATGGCCACAGCCCCGCTCAGGTCCGATACCGTAAAGACCCCCTCCATCTCGCTTCCGGGTATGGGGAGTCGTTTGGGGCTGCTGCCGGTGGCCAATACCAGCCGGTCATAGGAAAGACGCTCTTTTTCCCCGGTTTCCACGTGCTCAATGTGCACCTCTTTTTGATCCCGATCTATGGAAACAGCCCGGACCCGGGTCAGGACGTCGATGTCTTTTGCATTCTTGAAAAACGTCTCATCCCGGAGCATGTGAAAGCTGGTGGACTGGAGTTGCCCGGGATCGCTCACATCCCCGGAAACAAAATAGGGGATCCCGCATCCCCCGTAGGAAATCAGGTCGGTCTCATCAATCATGGTGACCTTTGCCTCGGGCATTAATCTCTTAAATCGGCACGCGGCCTTGGG
>JAWLET010000237.1:0-4612 GCA_041685955.1 Desulfobacteraceae bacterium
AAACCTTTCCGGAGCTTGGCCAAAATTGGGCCTTTTTCAAAGCCTCGTTTGATTCCTCTTTCGGAGCTCTTAGAAAACCGGTATCGCAGAAAAGAAAACAAAATGAGAATATGTTCCCTTGCCTTTGCTTGTCAAGGCCCTTTTAACATTGTCTTGAATTCAAGACCCCCGCTTTTGTATGATGGTTTCCTCTCAAGACGCCCGGGGCAAAAGGCGTGGCGCGGAGAAGATACTGCAAACACTGAGGGCCGAACGTGTCAATATCCTCGAAATCCATCTTAATAGTCCTTTTGTGCGGGATCATGGCCGGGCTGTTAATTCTCAAGGAAAAAACGCTCCATAGACCGGATGAACCGGTTTCAGAGGCATGTCTTTTCTGTCATCAGGAGGTCAAAGATCCTGATCCCTCACATCCGGTTTCGGCCTTCGGATGTCACACCTGCCACCTGGGGAATCCATATGCCCTGGATAAGACGCGGGCCCATGTCAGCATGGTATCCAATCCCGGGGATCTCCGGGTGGCCGAAAAGACCTGTGGAAAGGCGTCATGCCATCCCGAGATCGTCCCCCGGGTCAAAAAGAGTATTATGGCCACAAACCGGGGGATTATCCAGACCCTGCAGCACCAGTGGGGCAAAGAGACCGAAGACCGGGAGAAGGAGGTGAGAAACCTTTATACTGAGGCCCGCTCTGAGGATCTGGCCCTTGACCACTATCGAAAACTGTGTGCCGGATGTCACCTGTGGAAACAGCGGGGCGATGGACAAGGCGAGGTGGACAGGCGGGGAGGCGGTTGCAGTAACTGTCACATCCTGGATCAAAACCCGCTGCCGAAGCAAAAATCGGATCCCGCTGATCACCCCAAAATGACCACCCGGATTCCTTCAGAGAACTGCACAAAGTGTCACAACCGCTCCGCCAGGATAGGCCTGTCCTATTTTGGCAGGTTTGAATCGGCAGGCTATGGTACCCCTTATCAGGGCAGGGGGTTGAACCACAGGCGCCTTTCCGGAAACCGATTTTATATGTATCTTCAGGCCGATATCCACCACAAAAAAGCCCAAATGGAATGCATCGACTGCCACACCGCCACCGGACTCATGGGCGATGGCAAGGTCCACGACCGGATGGCAACTCAGACTGACATTACCTGCCAGGCGTGTCATGTGCCTGTCTTTTCCAGGGTCACCCAAAAGGACACCTTGGCCGCCCGATTGGTCCAGTTGAATAAACGGGTGCCCGGTATAGGACAAACCCCCGTCGCTTTCACCCCCAAAAAGACCCCGTTATACAACCTCAGAAAAGTCTCCGGGAAAATCATATTTTATCGGAAAAAGGACGGACAACCCTTTGAAATGGATACGGGCTCCTTTGACAAACCCCACCACACCCTAAAAGGACACCAGCGGTTGTCGTGTCAGGCCTGTCACAGTGCCTGGATTCCCCAGTGCTACGGCTGTCATCTCACCTACCGTAGATCCCAAGATCAACGGGACTGGATCAGCACCCGGCCCAGTCCCGGAAGGTGGAAGGAATCACGGTCTTATATCCGCTTTTCAAAACCCGCCCTGGGCGTCCAGGGGGAGACAGGAATATTTCCGGTTTCCCCTTGTCAGGTCTTTGTGTCCTATTTTGACCGCACGGATACATACCAGGCGAACAGATCATTTAATACGGTTAATTTATCTGCTTTTGATCCTCATACCACCACCACGACCTCGCGGTCCTGTCAGGAATGCCACGCCGACCCCAAGGTACTGGGTCTGGGAGAAGGGCTTCTTTTCGAACAGGACGGGCAGGCGGTTTTCCGGCCTACATATGATGCCCAATCCAGCGGGATGGAACTTCCTTTTCCGCTGGATGCCTTTGTCAACATAAACGGTGAACCGCTTCAGCAGGGGGCCGGAGGAGGGGTAAGGCCTTTGAACAGGGATGAAATCCAACGGATCCTCTACGTGGGCCAGTGCACGGGGTGTCATGATCAGTATGCCGATCCCATATACACGGACTTTCAGCAATCCAGACAGCGATTCGAGACCGAAACCGATCTGCCATGCCTACAATGAGACCCAAAATCCATAGCCTGTGGTGCAAAATGCCGGTCATGAGGGCGGTGCTGGTGACCGTGGTGCTGACGCTGGCCGGATCGGCCTCGGGGATCGCCGCTCAAAGCCAGAACACCAATTACGCCGATTGCCTGTCCTGTCACCAGGGGATCGAACAGATCAGCCGCCATCATGACTTTGCCTGTACCGCCTGTCATCTTCAACCCAAAGAACAAAAGGCAAGGTACCTGGAGACCCACCAGGCCATTGTACGGAATCCCTCGGCCCCCAGCACAGTGGAGCAGTTTTGTCTGCCCTGCCACCAGGCGGAAATTAGAGCGGTTCAAACCTCCCTTCATTGGACCATGGCCGGTATTATTAACCAGACCCGGCATCTCTGGGGCGCTCAACCGTCTGCGTCTCCTGCCGTGTACGGGTTGGGCGGGCCGCTTACCCCCCTTCCAGAACCTGACCTGTCCCGCTATCCCGACACCCCGGCCCTGTTGGTGGATGATTTTTTAAGACGCCGATGTCTCAGATGCCATCTCCATACCCCAGGGGCCCAAGGCCGCGGTCTTTACCGCGCCTCTGGATGTGCGGCCTGCCATGTCCCTTATAATGATGAAGGCACCTATCTCGGAGCGGATCAGGCCATTCCCCGTTCCCGGAAAGGTTATCCGGTCCGGCACACCTTTACCACCGAGATCCCGGACGCCCAGTGCCGCCGCTGCCATACGCCCAATCGGGTGGGTGCGGATTATGCGGGTTTTTTCCAACACGACTACAGCGATACCTATCGCTCCCCCAGGGTCAATGGAAAAATGAGACCCCGCCTATACGGACTGGACCACCACCACCTGGCGAGAGACACCCATGCACAAAAGGGGCTGGGGTGTATCGACTGCCATAGCCGGATGGATGTCATGGGGGACGGCACAGTATACAGTTATGCGATGGCGGTACCCAAGCGGACCTGCACGGATTGTCACGGCGGATTTGGGTCAATGCGACCGGTAGAAACCGGAAACGTCATGCAAAAGCCTTCGGGTGAATGGGTACTGTTCACCAAAATGGACAAAAATGAGCACAAAATTACCCAATTTTCTCCGGATTCCCCGGGGCATGATATTCCGGCCCATGCCAGGGTCCGGTGCAGTGCGTGCCATGCCCAGTGGTCTTATCAGGACTATGGCCTCAGCGCCATCCGGGAGGATGTGATTGCCGATTACAAGTGGTATGGACTCACGGCCCAGGGGGACCCCTACCTGCAGGGACTTCTGGAAAAATATGTCCTGGATCCGAAAACCGTTTATCCGGTATCCAAGGACTGGTTGTCGGGTCAGCTCAAACCAGGGATCTGGTCCCTGGGCTGGCGGTTCAGGCGATGGGAGTTCATGCCCCTGGGGATGGACCACCAGAGGAGATACACCCTGCTTCGGCCTCTGTACCAGTACCACATTTCGTATGTGGATCGTCTCGGCAATGCGGTCCTGGACAGTATTACGCCTGTAAGAGGGGACAGGGTACAAGCGGGGTGGGCGTTTATGCCCTATGTCCCGCATACCACAGCCCCTTCCGGCCGGGCGTGCCGCTCCTGCCATCAAAACCCGGTGGCTGCGGGGTTAGGCGTTCAGAAAGGCACCACCATGGATACCGCCCTGACTATCCCTTCTCCACCTGCGATTGAATCCATGGGACTGCTGGGGCCCGAGGTCCAAAAACAGCTCCTCAACCCATCTAAAAAATGGCATAAGGCTCGGTTCAAGGTCCGCCGTTCTCTGTCCGAGGCCCTGCCCCCCCCGGCTGGCCCGCTTCCTGAATCATCTCCCTGATGCGCTCATGGAGTCTGTGGGTCTAATTGATTTTATACTTGAATTTTTCATTCATTTGGGTTAAATATCATCCATAAAAGGGGGCAGTGGGAAACGATATAAGCTTGTTCAAACGGAAAGGCCGCTCAAGAATTGGTTTTTTTCTCCGACCGTCTCATACGGACTTTTAAAGGGTGATTATGATGGAACAGGTTTTACTCCTCAACATTACCTATGAACCGCTCCGTATCATCAACTGGAAAAAGGCCGTTACCATGCTCTTGTTGGGCAAAGTGGAGGTATTAGAGGAGTATGGTACGGAGATCCACTCCATAAGTTTCACCCTGAAACTGCCTGCAGTGGTCCGTCTTCTCATGATGGCCAAAAAGCCCAAGACCTCGGTCAAATTCTCAAGGCAGAACATTTATGCCCGGGACAAATATCACTGCCAGTATTGTGGCCGGAAATTCCCCACCGAGGATCTGAGCTACGACCATGTGATTCCCAAATCCCGGGGCGGAAAGACGGTCTGGACCAATATCGTCACCGCGTGCCTGGCCTGTAACCGAAAAAAGGGCGGGCGGACTCCGAAAGAGGCCCGGATGCGGCTGATTCGAAAACCCACCGAGCCAAAGTGGCTCCCCGCATTACGGGTCACCATCGGCTTCAAAGAAATTCCCCATTCATGGCGGGATTATCTGTACTGGAATGTGGAGTTGCTGGAATAAACCGCTACGGGAACAGGAAACTCCTTAG
>JAWLET010000238.1:0-4607 GCA_041685955.1 Desulfobacteraceae bacterium
CCTGTTCAGAAGAGCCGAAGGCCGTCCGGCTTTATTGACACTTAGAGCAAATCCCATAATAAAACACTTGGGTCTTGTTCACAAGGTGTCCCTCGAGACGTGTGATCTTCACAGGCGAAGGTTCCTCTATATCATAAATATGGCCGCATTTTTCACAGAGAAAATGATGGTGGGGAGTGGTTTCGGGATCAAAATTCACCCGGTCTTCCGCGATGGACAGCTGCTGGATTTCTCCGACCTTTTCCAAAACTCTCAGTGTTTTATACACCGTGGAGAAAGACATCATGGGGTACTTCTTTTTGGCTTCCTCATAAATGTTTTGGGCTGAAGGATGAGATCCGTTTCCTTCCAGAATCTCCACCACAGCCAAACGCTGGGGCGTGATTTTCAGCCCGGCCTCCTTAAGCTTTCTTATGGTGCGCTTTGTGTTTTTCATCATGGCTAAAAGTTCCTATCCTTCTTATACATAAAAAATGGCGTTGTTTTGTAAATCTTTCCTTAACTGCGATATTCATCATTTCTACAACCTGACCTATTAGTTCGAAAATAACAAAAATAGTCCATTTCGTCTATCTGGTATGAAGAGGGCGAGAAAAGCGAGAAAGGCGAGACGAGCGAGAAAAGCAGGACGGGCGGGAAAAGCAGAAGGCCTCTGAAAAAATCAAACATGAACATTTTCATTTGCCGCGGGTGGCGAAGCCGCCATGAATAATTACTTAGAAAATCGTTTTCTTGTTGCCATGGCAACAGCTCAAAAGTGATTCTCATGGTTCGTGGTGTGTTATACTCATGATGAATTCATAAAAAATGGCCATCCCGGCGCACTGAATTGTCCAGAGCCGTTATATTATCAGATGACGGCATATATTACAAATATTGTTTTTAGATAATAATTATTCTCATACGGAAAGATCAAGCGGGGAATGACGTCTTCAATGATTCCCCATGTTCTTTACGGCTTGCTGCGCTTCCTGCCCCAGCCGGGCGTATTCATTGGATTTGGTAGGCTCGCCCAGCCGGTTGTATAAATCGGCCAGCAGAAAATAGCCCAGAGGAAGGTCGTCTTTTTCCGGCTCAAGTTCGATGCCTTTTTTCACCCATTCGACGGCTTCCTCGTAATTTTCCCCCCTGTTGAGATAAATCCGGGCTTTATAAAAATAGCTCAAAGGAAAACGGGGATTGATCTCAATGGTTTGTTCAAGATATTCCAGTTCCTTATCCGGACGTCCTCGAAGGCGGTGAAGGCGGGACAAATTGAACACCGCCCGGAAATTATGCGGAACATTTTCCAATTCCTGCTGGTAGGCTTGCTCGGCCCTATCCAACTCGCTGCGGGCCTCATAGTACTGCGCGAAATGATAAAACAAGGAAGGCAGCTGCGGATTAAGCTCCCTGGCCCGCTCCAGGTAACGTCCGGCCTCCCCGATTTGATCCCGGGCGATAAAGATGCCGGCCATGGCGTTAAAAGCCGAAGCCGAAGACGGATTGAGGTCGATGCATTTCCGGTAATATTCCAGCGCCTGATCGCCTTCTTTCAGAGCGTTATGAATATTTCCCAGGATCAGCATAATCTGGGAATCCGGCTCCAGATTGTCTATGGAGTCCAGTATGAAATCTTTGGCCTCCTCCAGCTGGTTCATCTGTATATACGAGTTGGCGATATTGATCACCACAAAGGAATCATTGGGCTTGAGATCCAGGGCCTGGAAAAAACTCTCCAGGGCTTTGTCGAATTTTCTCCATTTGAAATACAGGTTCCCCAGGGTAAAATAGGCATCCACCACCTTGGGATCTTCCCGTATGATCTCTTCCACCATGGCCGCGGCCTCTTCGTATTTTTCCTGCAGGGACAGTTCACGGGCCCGGGACAATTGGTTGAACACCACGATCTTGTCCTTGGGGTCGCCCAGATTGCGCCCGGACAGGGAACCGGAGGCAGTGAAAGTGCCGATATAGCCCAGGGCGCTCAGCTTCTGGCGGGTCTCTTCATCCATCTTGGTGTAATCCAGTTCATACGCATTTTCACTGGTCTCCTGGATAAAATTCTCCAGCCGGGTTAAAAGCCGGCGGGCGTCAGCTGGACGCTCTTCCACCAGGTTGTTCAATTCCCCCGGATCAGCTTCCAGGTCATACAATTCCAGCCTTGGAGCCATTATCAGCTTGAAACGGCCGTCCTGAATGCTCTTCAGCTCACTCCAGCCGTAGTGAAAGCGGGGATAAAAGGTTTCGGCATAGGCTGTGCTTTCCATCCGCCTGCCGCCGGTAAAAGCCGGCACCAGGCTCCGTCCCTGGACCTGGCCGGGAATTGCCGTCCCGGTCATCTCCAGGACAGTGGGCATGATATCCACCAGGGAAACGGGATTTTCCGGGGCCAGTCCCTGAAGTTTTTCATAGGGGGTGACAAAAATCAAAGGAACATGCACTCCTCCCTGATAAACAAAAAACCCATGGGTGCTCTCCTGATGTTCACCCAAGCTCTCTCCATGATCACCCGCCAGTATCAAAAAAGTATTGTTCAGAAGGCCGCGGTTTTCCAGAAATTCCCAAAGGCGCCCCAGCTGGGAATCAGTGAAAGCGATTTCCCCCAGATAAGGCCTGTGAGGATACATCTCATCATACGGCGGCGGCGGATCGTAAGGGGTGTGGGGATCAAAAAGGTGAATCCAGGTGAAGAATTTCCCGTCCTTTTTTTCTTCCAGCCAGGGCAGGGCTTCATCCATGACCTCGTTACCGGGGCGCTGCACATTACCCAGGGAAATGGTTTTATATTTACTGAGATCGAAACTATCGAAATAATGATCAAAGCCCTGGTTTAACCCCCACTTGGAATCCAGCACATAAGCGGCCACAAAAGCAGAGGTGGCGTATCCCCGCTGCCGGAACAACTCCGCCAGAGTGATGAGAGGATCCGGCACCAGGAAGCCTCCGTTATCCCGGACACCGTGAAAGGTGGGATACGTGCCGGTCAAAATGGAGGTATGGGACGGCAGCGTCAGGGGAGTCACGGCGGTGCAGTTTTCAAACTTGATCCCGCGGGAAGCAAACATATCCATGACAGGGGTTTTCACGCCCTCAAACCCGTAGCAGCCGATACGGTCGGCCCGGATAGTGTCCACCGTGACCAGGACCACATTGAAATCCTGCCCTTCTTTAAAAGCTTTGACATCCCCCCTCGGAAAAACCAGAAAATAGACCAGCGCGGCCGCGGCCAGTGCTGCGGAGATTAATCCAAGAAGCCGTTTTTTCTTCATGCCGCCATTTTAGCATAACCTGTTTTTTTCGTCAGCATCGCCGCCCGGCAAAAAAAAGGCGGCACGCCTGAGCGCGCCGCCCTTGAACTTTCGCTTAGAGACGCCGTATCAGCTTAGAACGTCAAACGGATACCGATTCTGGCTTGTCTGGCATCCACAAAATTATACAGCTCGTGCCCGTCGGTGGACGGCCACTCGCCGGGCAGCCAGTCGTACCCGAGCCGGGTCCCCCAAGAGGTGATGGTGTTGGAGTTGAACACGTTGAACACATCAAACATAAACCCCAACCGGTATTTCTGCGCGAATGTGAAGAATTTCTCCAGTCTCACATCCAGCAGTTGGGTCATAGGATAGTGGTTGGAGCCCCGGTCTTCGGTGAAAAAGGTCACCCGCCCCCCGGGATAAAACCACGGTGTGCGGTAGCGGGTGGTCCAGGCCCTTCCGGTGATGGCCCGGAAGTGAGCGTTGAACTGAATATCCAGAGGCAGAATCACCGAACCCTGGATCTTGAGCATATGGGTGGGGTCATTGGTGCAGTTTCCGTCGGAGTTGATCCAGAAGTTGGGGCTTTCCGTGTTGCCTCCCCAGCCGAGGTCATCGGCGAAGCCGTTGTCGATGGTCCCCAGGGTCCGTGAAAAGACGTATGAAGCCACCAATTGCCAATTGTTGGAAAAACGCTTGTTGAACTGAAACTGCAGCCCGGTGTAGTTCCGGTAGGGCTCCAGCCCGAAATAGGCGTGCTCGGAAGTCAGGTTGGTCAGCACATAGGTGGTGTCATTCGGGTTCATGTGATTATAAACCGTAAAAGTTTCACCCAGCTCCTCCACGTACACATCCATGGGGTCATACACCGCATTCTCGCTGGTCCGGCCCACAATGTTTTTCCAGTCACGGTAAATGAAAGTGGCTGAGATAGAGGCGTCTTTAAACAATTCCCGTTCGATCCCCACCACATACTGGTTCATGTAAGGATGCTTGACGTCCGGATCCAGGGTATACAGGTCTTCGTGGGAGATGGTGAAATATGTGACCCATTCTTCGTTCACCACATCCCAATACAGACCCGAAAAATCACTGTAAGCGTCGGCCGGATTGAGCCGGTCATGATAGGAGGCCAGCATGGCTTCGGTGAATTGACCGAAATGGGCCTTGAAAATGGTGGTATTGTCGCCCAGAAGGTCGAAGGTGAATCCGAAACGCGGAGCCACCCGCTGATTGGAATAAACCGACCCGTCTATCCCTTTAACACTTCCCCAGACCTGGGTGAAACGGAGTCCGGCGCTGATGTTGAGCCGGTCGCTCACTTTCCAGGAATCCTGCACAAACTCCTCCAGCCGGGTGTAGTTGGTGTTGGAG
>JAWLET010000023.1:0-20363 GCA_041685955.1 Desulfobacteraceae bacterium
TGCCGAAATATCCCAAGCCGCCCATTTTCTCCACCACTTCCCAGGGGAAACGGGCCTCTTGATCGATCCGGAATGCAATGGGTTCAACTTCACGCTCGCAAAACGCACGCACTGAAAGGCGTACCAGTCGCTGCTTCTGTGAAAGAAAAGTGTCCATAATCTAATCAGTTTCCCATAAAACGGGGCAAGTCACATGGGGGATTCAGGGGGAGGTATGGGGTGTTTCGGGATTCGGGCATCACCATTTTGTGTACACACCCTTTCCCACGTTTCTTATCTTTCCCTGCTTTTTTAGTCGATACAAGGTGTTATGGATCTTTCTTCTTTCAAAGCCGGTTTCCTCCACCAGCCGATCTACATCCACGTTGCCTTCACTTGCCTCGATTACCGTTAGAATGGCGTCTGCAGCGTTTTTGTTGTGCTTTTCATCCGAGGGGGTGGATTTCACCCGAATCGTTGTGCCGCGCGGCCCTGTCTTTTCAGTGGGCCGTGGTGCAGGACCCGTCCCCGGAACCTCTTTCCCCTCTTTCTCGGTGCTTGCCAGATTATCGATCTTCTCCGCAACGGCGTGAATTCCGCCCGCCAGTATCTTCAGCCCGCTTCCCACAATCTTGAAAAATGCATCCTGTTCTTTCATTGTTGTCCCTCCTGTGTGATTTACCGAATTCCGCCGAGAGCAGATTACGGCACGCCGCTCATCCAGCCACTGTCCGCATCTGGATCTCCCGTACCTGTTTACAGGTTTCATATAATCTGAAACCTGCCCGTGAACGGTTACGATCTGCCTTACAGCGGCCGATGAAAAAAACCCAGCAGGGCCAATAACGTCACCGCAACCCCGAACCCGAAATAAATCAACGTAAAAGTGTTGAACTGGATGGGTGCCCCCACCATGGTTTCCAAGTTAGTCCAGTAGCCCCAGTACATGACAAACAAAATTGTCACCATCAATCCCAGTTTGGGCTTGGCCAGCAGGAGCGAAAAAATCACGATGAGCACGAGAATACCAAGCTGATACCCCGGAACGGTCAATTCCGCAGACATAACCTTATCCATGTGTTTTACCTCCCCTTAAAACAGTTTCCGCTGCCAATGCCCTTTCACAAGAACCAAAAGCAAACAACGCCACTTTACCTCACTACCACGTCTGTCGTCAATAGGCGGAAATTCAGGGCACAAGTCTGTCACCCCTTTTGGGTGAAGGGCTCCATATTTTTCTTGACGGCAATTCACTCACCCACCTATAAAAACAGAGGAGCATTACGGATCCCAGATACCAAAGAGGTCTCATGAAAGTTGCCATCTGCCAGACCAATCCCATCATCGGGGATTTTGACCACAACATGGCCCTCATCACCAGGGCAGCCCACCGGGCTGAAGAACTGGGGTGTTCTTTGGCTGTTTTTCCGGAAATGGCCCTGTCCGGGTATCCCCCTAAAGACCTTGTTGAGAAATCCGCCTTTGTGGAGGAAAATCAGATCCGGCTCCATCGACTGGCCGCCCGGACTGGCCGCATTTCCATCCTGTGTGGATATGTGGCCAAAAACGATGCGGCCAGGGGAAAACCCCTGATCAATGCTGCGGCCCTCTTGAAAAAGGGCACCGTAGCGGCCACAGGGGGAAAACGGTTACTTCCCAGTTATGATGTCTATGATGAAACCCGCTATTTTGAACCGGCCCCTCAAAGCCTTGTCTTCGAGATGGACGGATTGAGATGGGGGGTGACCCTGTGCGAGGATATGTGGGGTGAAAACAGTGTCTTAGGGGTTCCACCTTATGCCTTGAATCCAGTGGAAGAGCTCGCCCGCATGGGCATTGACCGCCTGATCAACATCTCAGCATCTCCTTACGGCATAAACAAGGGTCAGTTACGGCTTGATGCGCTCAAACGCCTGGCCATAACATACCGAATAGAGACCATTTACTGCAATCAGGTGGGGGGGAATGACGACCTCCTCTTTGACGGCGCCAGCATGGTGGTGGATCGTAGCGGCAGGTTGGTCTGCATGGCCAGGGAGTTTGAGCCGGATCTCTTGATCTGGGATACGGAATACCCCTATGAGGAGATAAAAACCCCCTGGCCCCAAGAAGAGGATTCCATTTTAAACGGCCTAATCATGGGGACCCGGGATTATGCGCTCAAATGCGGGTTCAAAAAGGCCCTGGTGGGGCTGAGCGGCGGCATCGACTCCGCTTTGGTGACGTGCATCGGGGCCCGGGCACTGGGGCCTGAAAATGTAATGGGGGTGAGCATGCCTTCGCCGTACACCGCTGAAAAGAGCAAAACAGACGCCAGGCAACTTAGTGGAAATCTGCGGATTGCCTTTGAGGAAATACCCATCCACCGACTCATGCAGGGGTATACCCATGCGCTGGGCTCCCTGTTTGAGGACATGCCACCTGATGAAACCGAGGAGAATATTCAGGCTCGTATCAGAGGAAACATCCTCATGGCCATATCCAATAAATTCAATGCCCTTCTCCTGGCCACCGGCAACAAGTCCGAGCTGGCCGTGGGGTACTGCACCCTTTATGGGGACATGGCCGGCGGACTGGCCGTCATCGCCGATATTCCCAAGACCACCTGTTACCGACTGGCGCACCACATCAACAGGGACGGGGTGGTGATTCCCGACTCCATTATTAAAAAACCGCCTTCCGCAGAACTCAAACCCGGCCAGAAGGATCAGGATACGCTTCCTCCCTACGACATCTTAGACCAGATACTGAAGGCCGCAGTGGAGGAAAGACTGGGATTTGAGGAGATCGTGGACCTGGGCCATGATCCTGCGGTGGTGCAAGACGTACTCAGGCGGATTGCGTTTAATGAATACAAGCGGCTGCAGGCCCCGCCCGGCCTCAAAATGAGCAGCAGGGCCTTCGGGTATGGCAGGCGCTATCCCATTGCCAGGGGCCGGCGAATCTTTTAAGTCCCCTTCCTATTTCTTATACTCGGGTCTTCGCTTTTCCAGGAATGCGGATATTCCTTCCCGGGCCGCATCGGTGCAGGCGGTCTCAGCGAATCCCTGATAACCGATCTCCAAGGCCTCCTCAAAACTATCTGCCGCAGCTGCCGCTTTTACGGTTTTGGCCGCTATGCCCACGGCCTCTTTACTCAGAGGCTGTTTTCCGGCCACCGGGGCCTCTGGAACCTCCAATTCAGGGATGTCCACCTTTCCTTCCGCAACCCGGGGGATATTTCCTTGAAGTTTATTGACCTCTTCAATGGCCGCAGGTATCAACTCAGCATGGTCATCCACCAGCTTGCTCACCATGCCCATACCTACCGCTTCCTGGGCCTTGATGGGTCTGGCCGCACAGATCATTTCATGAAATCGAGCCGCGGCCTCAGGCCATTTGCGGTAGGGCACCACACAGCCGCCGATCCCGGGCACGATTCCCAGCGTAATTTCCGGAAACTGGAATAAGGCGTTCTCTGTGGCTACCATACTGTGACACCGGATGGCCACCTCCAGGCCCCCTCCCACTGCGATGCCGTTGATGGCTGCAACCACCGGTTTGTCCATCTGATCCATAAACCGCTGTACCAGGCTATAGTCCCTCGCATACTGGACACTGGCCTCATAGTCCCCCAGCATCTCCGGGAATTTTCCAATGTCAGCCCCGGCCGAAAAGGCGGCAGTGCCGTATCCGGTGATGACAAACCCCTTGACCGCGGGATCATCACTGTATTTTTCAAGCATCTTATATATCTCGCCGGTTATCTCATGGATCAAGGCATTCATGGCCTGGGGTCTTCGAATGGTAATTACCTTTACACCATTCATATCATCCACCAGGACAAATCGGTTGAAATCCTGATAATGGGAAAAAGCGGCTTGGGCCTGTGGAAATCCCGGCCGCTCAGTTTCGAATTTTTGCATAATCCGCTTCACCTCGGCTTCTCCCAACTCCCGCATCACATCAAAGGGGCCTTTTTTAAACCCCAGTGCAATCTGGCATCCGAAGTTAAGGTCTTCCCTGGTGCCGATGCCTCGATCAATGATATCAAAGGACTGGGAAAACAAGATACCCAAAAGCCGATCCCTGATCGTCGCTTTTACCGCATCCGGTACCTCCACCGGGGTGCCCGGCCGAGGGGTGAGCCACCGGTCCACCGACCCCAGGATCAGTGCGGGCCTGTAGTGGTCACCCTCTTCCATCTGCAGGGTATTGGTCTCGATGATGATGGGGTTGCCGTTGGCCATGTTCAATACAAAGAAGGGACCGGCAAACACAAATTCCTGGGCCACCCGGTCAATCTGCCCGGCCGTGGCCTCTTCTAAGAGATATGCCGCTTCATTACACCAGTTGTCGAAGATCCGGTCCAGCATGAAGCAGATGGCATTGTCCGTGATAATGGGGGCCTTCCCGGTCCGGGCAAAAAACCAGAACAGGTAGTCCAGCACCTTCTGGGCGCTCTTTTCCCATTTGATCACCTCCACCGGCAGGCTCCGCCAGGCCGGGGCGAAAAAGTGGGTGATGGTAGCTCGCTCAGGCTTTTTCATCTTATTGAAGATCCGATCCGCAGGAATGGAACTGGTGTTGGAGGTGATGATGGTATCCTCAGCCACCAGGCCTTCAACGGTCTCAAAGATCTTCTGCTTCAAGGCGATGTTTTCGGTGGCGGCCTCAACCACCAGGTTGCAGTTTTTGATCTCAGCATAGTCGGTGGTGTAGAAAATGTTCGCACCCACAGCCTCGGCCTTGTCCGGCTTCATCTTCTTTTTGTCTACGGCCTTCTGGATATACCCGGAAAGCCGCTTTTCAGCACGCTTGAGAGGTTCTTCCACCACATCCACGAGATAGAGCTTGATCCCCGGCAGAGCGCTCTTCAAATAATACCCGATATCCGGGCCGATGGTCCCGGCACCGATTACCGCCACCTCCTTTGGAAGGGGGTAAACCGGGCTAATCAGCAAAGGATTGTAAGCCGTCGAATAAAGCCTTTTTGCCTGGTCCATGATTTTTCTCCTTTCTTTCACCCCCTTGTGTAAAGGGGCCCAAACGCATCATACATTTGCATTTCTTAATTCACCATTTATGGGATTCGCATCATTGCCGGCCCAATTCAAGGGCCTTGACCATATCTTGCATGGTGCGGGCGAATTTGGGGCCGTCCGCGGCCGAGCACCACACGTTCCAGAGCCTGTCCGGATCATACCCGGCCTTGGTGAGCCGTTTCCGAGTGCGCTTAATCCGCTTTTCCGCGGCATAGTTGCCTTCAATATAGTGGCAGGTGGGAAATTCGCACCCGGCCACCAGTACACCGGCGGCCCCCCGTTCAAAAGCATGCTGAATCATTTTGATGGATACCCGGGCCGAACACATGACCCGGATCAACCGGGCGTTGGCCGGGTACTGAAGCCGGCTCACTCCTGCCATGTCCACACCGCCCAAGGCGCACCAGTGGCACACAAAAGCGATGATTTTCTGCTCCGGATTTTCCTCCAAAGCAGCCTCAATCTGAGCAAAAATCTGGGGATCGGAATAATGGACAATGGTGATGGACTCCGTAGGACAGTCTGCGGCACACAACCCGCATCCCTTGCACAGGGCCTTAATTACCCGGGGAGTCATTTCTTCATCCAGTTCTACGGCATTGTACGGGCACATTTTTGCACACAAGCCACATCGCTTGCAGTCTGTGAGATCGATGTCCGCCACAATCCCTTCCGCCTCCACATATCCCCTTTTCATGGGGATCGCGGCCCGCATGGCTGCGCCGGTGGCCTCATCCAGAGTTTCCCTCAGCGACTTGGGGGACCGGGCACATCCGCACAGGTGGATCCCGTCGGATGCAAAATCCAAAGGCCCCAATTTGACATGGGCCTCCTGGAAAAATCCGTCTTCATTGGCAGAAACCTTCAAAAGCCCCTTGGTCTGCTCCACGCTCTCATCCCCTTCAAAGCCGGTGGTGAACACGATCAAATCCGGGTGCAGCGTAAACGCCCGATCTAAGATGATATCCTGGATAGAAACCTCAAATCCGCCATCGGCCTTGGTAATCACCGGGTATTGGTCCTCGGAAAACCGCAAAAACCGTATTCCCTGATCCACCGCTTCTTTGAGGTCTTTTTTCTCTTCTTTGACCAGGCTGAGATCCCGGTGAAGCACAGTCACATCCGCCTCCGGATTCAGGGCCTTGAGGGCCATGGCATTTTTGACGGCAATGCCGCAGCCGATATTGCAGCACCCCCGGGAGGCGTTTCTGGACCCGACACAATTGATGAACACCACCTCGTGAATTGCTCCAAGATCCTGCTGCTGCAACCGCTCTTCAAGGGTTAGTTGCGTAATCACCCCCGGGTCGTTCACATCTTCGTAAACCCCTTCCGGGGCCCGCTCCCTCATGCCGGTGGCCACAATCACGGTGGAGACCTTCATGGCTTGCTCAGCACCGTCCGCAAGAACCGTCACCTTGAAGTTTCCGATATAGCCCGCTACCGACTGCAACCGGGCGTTGGTGTAGACAGTGATGTTGCCATGGGCATCCACGGCATCGGCCCTGGCCTTGACCACTTCCTCGGGATCATAAGGCCTTTGGTCGGTTCTGATGCCGGATATCCGGTTCAAAAGACCCCCCAGGCGGGGGCCCTTTTCCACAATAATGACATTGAATCCCTGATCGGCGAGATGCAGTGCAGCCGTCATACCGGCCATGCCGCCGCCGATCACCATACACTCAGTCTGGACAGGAAGGCGGATCTCCTCCCCTTCTTCCAGGAGTCTGGCCTTGGCCACCCCCATTTTGATCAGATCCTTGGCCTTCTGAGTAGCGATTTCCGGCTGGTTCATATGGACCCAGGAGACCTGCTCTCGAATACTGACAAACTCCAACAGATAGGGATTTAATCCCGCCTCCTTAACGGCCCGCTTAAACAGGGGTTCATGGGTCCGGGGCGTGCACGAGGCAATGACCACACGATTGAGGGCATGCTCCTGGATCAACTCCTTCATCTTTTCGATATAATCCGAGGAGCAGGACCACCGTCCTTCGTCCGCCAGGGCCACATCCGGTAAGGCGCCGGCATATTCCGTCACCTCGGGGACATTGACCACACCGGCAATGTTGGACCCGCAGTCGCAGACAAACACACCCACCCTGATTGATTCATCGGTCATTTAATACCACTCCATCAGGATTCATTACCTGTTCGAAGGACTGCTTTCATACTGGCCGCAGCAGCCTGAACCACCGATTCGGAGATATCCAAGGGACCCAACGCCCCCCCACACACATATACGCCCTCCACCCCGCTCTCCAAGGGACCAAGCAGGGGATCCTGCTCCTTAAAAAATCCCAGGTGATCCAATTCAATCTTGAGACTCTTGGCCAGCCGCTGGTTGCGGTCTGATGGCACCAGCCCGGTGGAAAGGACCACCAGGTCCGCCTCTTCTTCCACATACTTGCCCGTTTCAGGATGGAGATAAGGGATTTTCAAGTTCCGGGTCTCGGGGTCTTCAAACACATCCCAGGGCCGCGTATTGATGTAACGAACCCCGAGGGACTTGGCCTTCTGGTGGAAGGCCCAGAAGTCCTTGCCATAGGCCTTCAAATTGTTATAGAAAATCAGCGTTTCCACCGAAGGGTCGTGTTCCTTGGCAATAATCATCTGCTTGGCGGCAATCATGCAGCATACTTTGGAGCAGTAGGGCAACAGACCTTCCTTATTGCCTCGGCCCACACATTGAATCCATGCGATCTTTCGGGCATGTTGTTGATCCGAAGGCCGGATAATTTCACCATTTGTGGGCCCGCCCGCATTCATCAACCGCTCAAATTCCAGATTGGTAATCACGTTTTGGCAGTCGCCATATCCAAACATGCCCGGTTCGGGTTCATAGGGCATTAAACCGGCCGCTACAATAATGGCCTTGACATTGAGTTTGAGATTTTTGTTGGCCTGCCACAGCCGAACCGCGTCCTTGCCCTCTTCAATGCACGCCTTCACACACAGGGCGATGGGACATTCCCGACACTGGCTGCAATCCACCACACACCCGCCCACGCAGGCCCCCTGCTCCCGCATATTGCCGTATCTGCAATCCGGGTCTATGGCCACAATATTGGGAATGGCCTGGGGAAACGGCAGGTAGATGAGCTTTCTAATACCGCCGATCTTCCCATCCATCTCATCTGCAATACTGACCGGACACGCCTCGACACAGGCACCGCATCCGGTGCATTTTTCAGGATCAATGAACCGGGCTTTCTGCATGAGTTTGACATTGAAGCCCTTATCTGTCTTTTTGACCTTTCTTACCTCGGTGTTGGTCAAGATGTCGATATCGGGGTGATTGTCCACCTCATACATTTTGGGCGCTTCAATACAGATGGAACAGTCATTGGTGGGAAACGTCTTGTCCAATCGAGCCATCATACCGCCGATACTGGGGGTATCATCCACTAAGTAGACATGGGCCCCGTAATCCGCAGCATTTAGGGCGGCATTGATGCCGGCAATACCGCCTCCAATGATTAATACGGAATCACTCATTCATCTCACTCATATCTCGGTAATGATGATCGCACCGGACTTGCAAACGGCCACACAGGTTTTACATCCCATACAGTTCTGCGGCCTTCCCACGGCTGCCTTGTGCCCGGCCATATCAAAGACATCCACTGGGCAAAAATAAACACATTCCTTGCATCCGTCACACTTGTCCGGGTCCAAGTGCACCAGATAGACCTCAAACGTCTTATATTTTTTCCCCATGATTTACACACATTTCAGGGGCCATATCCCTCACTTGGGTGATTCGGCCCCCGCTGAAGCGAATTGCCTACTTGAGTTCATTCCACTTGTAATCAATGATTTCAGTCAGAACGCCGTTAAGCTTTTTGGGATGGATAAACGCAAACTCACAATCCCGAAACGGCCTGGCCACTTCGCCCTTTGCATCCGGAATAAAGGGGTAATCTTTGGCCTTGAGCTCATCGACGGCCTGGCGGGTGTTATCCACATTAAAGCTGATGAGCATCACTCCCTCCCCGTTTTTTTCAATGAACTTGGCCACATCCCCATCCGGTGTGGTGGATTCCATCAGCTCGAAACCCACCTCCCCGACCCAGTATCTCGCCACATTGATTTTCTCCGGTTCATCCACATAGGCATCATCCGGAGCTGACTTGCCCAGCATGGGTTCCCAGATCTTCTTGGCCGCCTCCAGATCTCTAACGGCAATACAGATATGATCAATCTTATTTACCTTCATGAATTCATTCTCCGTTAAGGGGTTAAAATTGTATGACAAGCGACAATCTAAAAAAAACGAACATCCTCTGCTCAGGCGGAGAATCATCGATTTTTCAATCGTCGATATCCCTTTTAAAACGTTACCTTCTCGAGCGGAATAGTGATGGCGCCATCCGGACAGACACACCCGCATTCGTTGCAGTCCTCACAAATAAATTCGGTCACCACGACCCGTCCATCCTGGACCCGTATGGCCTGATCAGGGCAGACCTCAACGCAAAGGGGCTGAACGTTCCCGCCACACATCGTACACTTCTCCAAATCAATTTGAGCAGCCATTGCTTCTACTCCTTTTTTCTTTTAGGTTGCCTTGTAAAGCCTGAACAGATACTCCCCTTCGCCCCTGGGAATGGCCTTGAGCATTTCGATCCTCACGTCGACATTCATGAACACGCTCACATCCTTGAGCATGGTCTGAAACAGTCGTTCCCGGGTCAGGGCCACCTCTTCCATGGGCACCCCATAGGCCTTAGCCACAGTGGGCCAGGGACAGCGGGTGCATCGGATCAATATCTCTCCCGGATTTTCTCCTTTTTCGGCAAAGGCGATTCCGCCCTCGGTGACCCAGATCCCGGCCAAGGACCTGCCCAGGTTCATCATGAACCCTTCTTCTCCCTTGAGCCAGTTCATTCGAGGAAGCAGATTTTTTCCCATGTCTCTTCCAAAAACTTCCGCAGCCTTCAGGGCAATATCGGTAGGATCTGCATCAGGGCCTGCCACCTCCAGGGCCGCTTCGCGCCATCGGTAGTATGTACTGCAAATCTCTTTCTGGGCACTGTGGAGGTTTTTCCACAGTTTCGTGATTTCTTTTTCTGCATTCACTGGCATTTTATACCTCCTCCTTAGATCCTGAGACCGATCCGGTAACCATCATGCACCGCACTGGACAAATTGCGGGGGACCAATGCATCGCCGATCACGAACAGTTCGATGCCCTCTGATTGCACCGTCTTTTTCAGGGCATCATTGGCTTCCCGCTCAGACAATACTACGGTGTCACATTGAACCGGGAATCGATATCCGTCATAGGTCTTCACAATGATCTCGCCATCGCCGATTTCCTCGATATCACAGTCGTTGTAGGCCATTACTCCGTTTTGTTTTAAATAAATCATATAGCGCCATTTAAAGGAGGGATTGATGTCAAACCCGGCGGTCTTTTCCCGGCCTACGATGGTGACTTTTTTCCCCTGCTTGGCCAAAAAGAGGGCCGCACCGATGCCGGGCTTTCGATTTCCCCACACCACCACGGATTCGCCCACATCGGCCTTGCCGCTCAGCACGTCCAGCACATTCACCACATTGCCGCTGTCCTGATCCGGTACCTCGGGATATGTAGGCCCGGTGGCCAGCACCACGCTGTCGGGCATCTCATCGGCAATTAGCTGTTCAGTCACCGCTTCTCCGAGGTGAAACTCCACCCCGGCCTTTTCGCACATGGTCTTCTGAAAGTTGACACAGGTCATGAGTTCTTCATCGCCATAAGGCGCCTTGGAAGCCTCAAGGAGCGTGCCTCCCAGAGCGTCTCTTTTGTCGTACACATGGACCTCGTGGCCCCTCTGGGCCGCCACGTACGCACATTCCAGGCCTGCCGGACCCGCGCCCACGATCATAATCTCTTTTTCCTCATCCGTGGCCTGGGGCGTAAAGGCCTCGTCATGCTCATGGGCGCACCGGGGATTGATATAGCAGGTCATGGGGGCGTCGCGGAACAATCGGGCCAGGCAGAGGTTGCAGGCCACACAGTGCCTGACCTCGTCTTCTCTTCCCTCCAATACCTTTTTGGGCATCAGCGGGTCGGCAATCATGGATCGACAGATCTCCCATATATCCAGCTCTTCATCGCCAATGGCCTGGTTGGGCTTATCCGGCGTAAAGAGACGGTAGGCCATCTGGATGGGTATGTTGACATGTTCCTTGGCCCGTTTGGCCAGGTAGAGCCAGTTCCCCTGCGGGATGTCCCGGCTGATCACCGGGTAGATGGATTCCTGCCAACCCAGGGTGCAGCTGATATAGTCGGCGCCGGCCTCTTCGGCCATCTTGTAGGTCACCATGGATTCCTCGGGCGTGTTGCCCCGGACATCATCCAGCAGCTCATCCGAGCAGAGCCGGATCCCCACCGGAATATCCGGTCCGCAGACTTCCTTGACGCCCTGAATAATTTCCACCATGGCCTGGCAGCGCCCCCGGATGTCTCCGCCGTATTCATCGGTCCGCCGGTTGGTGTAACTGGAGAGGAAATTGGAAATCAGATAGCCCACGATCCCGGAGATTTCCATCACATCAAATCCGGCCTCAACCCCTCTTCTGGCGGCATCCACGTGCTGTTGAATCATCTCCTTGACTTCCGCATGGGTCATTTCATACATGGGCTTGAAAATCCTCAGCCGCTGGGGCACGGTGGACGGCGCATGCCCGCTCTCCACTTCCACGGCCCCCACCCGGCCGCAGTCCATGAGCTGGAATCCGGCAATGGCCTTTTTTTCGTGAATGGCGTCGGCAATGCTTTTAAGCCCCGGAATGTACTTGTCATCCCAGCAGGCTGCCTGACCCACATATCCCTGCCCTTTCCCGGGTTTGTCCATATAAACGCCCTGCATGAAGCACAGCCCCCCCACTACTCCTTCGGCCCTTGACCGCATGTAGGCCACGTCAGCATCCGTAATGAACCCGTTGTGGTCGTTTAAGTTGTCCTCAGTGGCTGCATACTTGATCCGGTTGGGGACCGTAAGATTTCCAATCTGAATCGGTTTGAACAGATGGGGGTATGCCTTTGCCCCTGGGTACGATGAATAATCCCAATCAAATAATACCTTAGCCATCTACAACCCTCCTTGGTGAAGTTTTCGTGAATAAAAAACATCGCGATCTGTACTGCCTAAAAATCCTTACAACCGCAATGTCAGCCCTGAACCCTTATGATTCTGTTTTATTTTTATCGATGGCATATCTCTAAAAGGGGACCTGCCCTCCCCTGGTAACATCAGCCTTTATCCCAATTCAGGAATGTGCAGACAGGGGTCTAAACGCATCCGTCATGAGATCAAATAATTCCTCCAGGTTTTCAAACAAGGGATAAGACCGATCTTTTAAGAGCCACCGGGTGACAATATGGTCCATGGTGCCCACAAAGATATCCCTGGCAATATACGGATTTAATTCGGATTTCATTTCACCAGACCGCTTTCCTTCTTCGAATATGTCGATCAGGTATCCATAAAAGGCTCTGACATTGGCATAGACATCGGTCTTCATGAAATTGGCATTGGTCTTGAGGAAAAGATACACGATCTTGGCATCTAAAGGTGAGGCTTCCACACGCTTCAGGTACCACCACAGGTATTTACGTAGTTTGTTGAAGGCCCCGTTGATACCGAAAAGTTGTTCTTCGAGCCCGCCGATCAACTCGGCCACCCACAGGTCGGGTATGGTAAGGAGGAGGTCTTCCTTGCCTTGGAAATAGTCATACAGGGCTGCCTCCGACAATCCCGCCTGCCTGGAGATATCCATTACCGTGGTCTTCTGATATCCCTGTTCGGCAAACAGTTTTTTGGCAGATTCAATGATACGCTTTTTTGTGCTCCCCTTAGGGGGTCTGCTGACCATGTATACACCATCCTGAAAGAAGCCTTCACCGCCGTTTTTTACAAGTCTTTCGAGTCCCAGGCGGCCTCAGGTTTGGAATTTCCAATTGGTCCTAAAAAGATGGATATACCATATTTCCTATTGTTGTTAGGGTGTATAAGATCCCGTTAATAAAAGAAATTAACTGAGAATATTATATAAAAACACAGCTTACCTAATAGCATTAGGAGATTGCCCGTGTCAAGGGAAGAAACTATTTTTTTTCGTGAAATGGTTGGATGGGGGTGCTGCCGGGACCCAATGGCCTCTCGTGACCCGCCCTGATGGCAAGCTCAGGTTATTTCAGTTCATATGATGAACCAAAAGTCGGCAGCATATTCGTGATGGTAAGGCGATGGTCATCGCATATAGGTGGTCTTTTTCTCCACGGCTTTTCTGGCAGTGGGCGTGGGTTCGGCTCCGGACTTACCAATACAGACCAAGGCAACTGGTACCTTGTCTTGGTCTATGTCCAAAATTCCCCGCATGGCCTCTTTGTCATAAAACGTAAACCAGAGACTGCCCAGACCCAATTCATGCGTGGTGAGGAGCATATTTTGAATTGCTGCTGCGCAGGCATGCTGGTAGCCGGTGGGACTCTCCTCCATGAACATATCCACGCCGCTTTTCCGGGGATCTCCGATAACGGCAATGATCACGGGTGCGGATCTCAGAAAATCCATCTGGTACCCTTTCAGCCATTTCCACCCGCTCTTCTCCAGGGCCCATTCCTTACAGCGCAGGCCTTCTGAAAAGATCTTTTCCTTTATTTCCGGGCTGGTGATCACCATAAATTCCCAGGGTTGGGTATTCAGCGGTGAGGGGGCCCAAATGGCGGCCTCAAGAATCTGTTCGATAGTGGCATCACTCACCGGGAGGGTCAAAAACGATCGGCAACTCCTTCTTTCTTTGATGGCCTCTGAAAGTTCCATTCAAATTTCTCCTGTGATGTTGGACGCACTGTTGACGATTTCGGCCCTGTGCCCATATCCAACATGTGGATATGGCTTGCTGAATCCACGGATCCCTTGTAGGCCCTATTTCTTCTCCTTTTGCATCCGCCTTCTCTCCTCATCACGGATCTCCCTTCTGAGCAGCTTTCCCACTTTGGACTTAGGGAGCATGTCTCGGAATTCAATATATCCCGGGACCTTATAGGCGGCCAGCCGGTCGCTGCACCACTTGAGAAGTTCTGTTCCCCCAACCCCCCTGGCATCTTCTTTGAGGACCACAATGGCCTTGATCCGTTCCCCTACTTTGGGATCGGGGATGCCCACCACGCAGGCTCCCACCACAGTGGGATGATCCTGCAACACCGCCTCCACCTCAGATGCGGATACCCGGTAGGCCTTGTGTTTGATGATATCAGCGGACCGCTCCATGTAAACCAGTTCCCCGTATTCATTCCAGCTCAGAAAATCGCCCATTCGATAATAGACTTTGCCATCGATTTCCACATAGGATTTCTCTGTCTCTTCGGGCTTTTTCCAATATTCCTTGACCGTGTAGGGAGAGGTCACCAGTAACTCACCGCTTTCTCCCGGAGGAAGCTTTTTCAATGTCTCCGGATCTACAATGACACACTCCCTGCTTTTAAGCGGCAGCCCGATGGTACCCATCCTCGGTTCTTCTCCGATGGGACTGTAGGTCACATGGCCGGCCTCGGTCGATCCATACACCTGATAGATGGGAACACCGAACCGTTCTTTCCATCGATTAAAGATCTCCGCCGGCAACACATCTCCGCCACAGATGCAGTAGGTCAGGGAATCGAGGGAATACCGGTCCAGGCGGTCATTGTCCAGAATCATCCGGTACAGGGCGGGGACCCCCAGCATCCACCGGACTGAATAGCGCTGAATGGTTTCTAAAATGGCGTCTACCTGGGGTGTGGGCATGAGGAGGGTGGTATTTCCCTTGTTTAATCCCACGGCCATGAGAAGGCCCAGGGCCATGATGTGAAACAGGGGATTGATGGCAATGTAGGTATCGTCCCCTTCGCGCAGGTGGGTGCCGACCACATCATCGGTAACGTCATTCACATAAGAGGTCATTCCGATATGCGTACCCGGGACCCCTTTGGGAAACCCTGTAGTCCCCCCGGTGTACAGGATATAGGACAAATTCTTCCAGGGATCCATTGGTCCCGGAGAGGAAATCCGCTCGTGCTTCAAAAGCGATTTAAAGGCATAGATGCGATCATCATGATCTATTTTGCCGTGAGGAACCTTGTCAAACAGGATCCCGAGATACCGCTTCCACGGCGGAAGCAAATCCACCAGATTGGTGACAATGGCCCGCTTAAGACCTGTAGTGGAGAATACCTCCTGAACATAGCAAAAATTGGTATCCAGACATATGATGGTTTCGGCCTGAGAATCGTTGGCCATATATTCGATCTCAAAGGAGGTATAGATGGGAGAAACCGGAACAATTACCGCGCCTATTTTCTGGATGCCTAAAAAAGCAATCACCCACTGGATACAGTTGGACACATAGATCATCACCCGATCCCCTTCTTTGATACCCAGGTCCAGAAGAGAACCGGCAAACCGTTCGCTCAACTCCTGAAGT
This sequence comes from Desulfobacteraceae bacterium, assembly GCA_041685955.1. GTDB lineage: Bacteria > Desulfobacterota > DSM-4660 > Desulfatiglandales > Desulfatiglandaceae > JAIPDZ01. The sequence goes on from JAWLET010000023.1 coordinate 15,462, forward strand.
CGAGCATAGGAGAACGCCTCCCCCAGATAAACAATCGCCTTTTTGTCCGGATACCGCTCACACATCCGGTCAAACCGGCTAAAGGTGAGTTCTTTTTCCCAGTCCACTTGATTTTTGGTCATGACGCGACTGACTCCTGAAGGCTTGTTATTGTCCTTTGGTTAGGTGCAATCCATTTCCTGTTTATATCCCAAAATATGCTGAGCGTATGTCAGGATTATCCAGCAACTCCTCTCGGGTCCCTTCCAGTACGGCGGCTCCATTCTCCAGAATAAATGCGAAATTCACAATGGGCAGCACCGGTCGTGCATATTGTTCTGTGACGATCATCGAAATCTGTTGCTCGTCTCGAATGACTTTGGTGGCACGGACAAGGGTGGCCTGGATCAGCGGGCTCAGGCCCAAGAGCGGTTCATCTAAGAAAAGGAGTTTGGGCTGAGCCATAAGCGCCCTGCCGATGGCCAGCATCTGCTGCTCCCCGCCGCTTAGAAACCCACCCACCCGTTTGCTCAAGTTCTTCAGTGCAGGAAACAGGGTAAAGACGTATTCGAGTGTGGTTTTGGCCTGGGCCGCGGAGGCCAGGTAACCGCCGATTTTCAGGTTTTCGAGCACAGTGCTCTCTTTGAAGATCCGGCGCCGCTCCGGACACAGAATAATCCCTGCCTTGGCCCGCCGGCTGGGCTTGAGGCCCGTAATGTCCTTTCCCTGGTATCGAATCTCTCCCATAACCGTAATCCGCTCCCCGCCGGCCATGGCCTCTTTTTTCCTGATATCCTCCATGATCCCTGACAGGGTATACATCAGGGTGGATTTTCCTGCGCTGTTGGCCCCGAAAACACCCACAATCTGTTTGTCTTCACACCGGATGCTGACATTGTTCAGGGCCAGCATGTTTTCGTAGAAGACCATCAGGTCGGTCGCCTCAAGCATAATTCATGACCTCCTCAACCTCCTGAGAACCAAAGTAGGCATCTTTTACCCTTTCGTCGGCCATGACCTCCTCAGGTGTTCCCTCTGCCAGTTTAACCCCAAAATTCAGGACTATGACCCGGTTGGTCACCTGGAAGAGTTCCCGCAGCCGGTGCTCAATCATAACTATGGTGATCCCATCCATCTGGAGTCGTTCAATCAGGGGGACCATGCTCGCGATTTCACTCATACTCAGGCCGGAAAACACTTCATCACACAGGATGATCTCCGGTTTTAAGGCCAGGCAGCGGGCCAGCTCCAGGCGTTTGAGGTACCCGGTGGGAAGGGTGGAAGCGATCTTGTAGGGGACAAAGGAATCCCGTTCAAACCCGATCTCTTCCAAAATATCCACACTCACGGTGTTTCTGTCTCCCAGCTTTCCGCCGCCTCTCCATCCTCCTGTGCGCTTCGCCCTGGGCGCAAAAAGGGGTATGACCAGATTTTTGTAAGCAGGCAGGCTGTAATAGGGCCGCATAACCTGAAAGGTCCGCACAACCCCCATGTCGGCGATCTTGTGTGCCGGCTTTCCACTGATTTTCTTTCCTTTGTAAAAAACCTCCCCTGCACTCATTTTTATAAACCCGGTGATACAGTTGATAAGGGTGGTCTTGCCCGAACCATTGGGTCCGATAATTCCCAATACCTCACCCTGACGGACTTCAAAACTGACCCGGCTCAACGCAGTAACGCCGCCGAAGGTTTTGCTCGCATCATGGACCTTGAGGATCGCCTCTTCGCTCATACCTTCACCCACCTCTGAAATTGATGATATTTCCGCTCCCCGTACACCATCAGCCCTTCACTTCGAAACACGATAAACCCCATGAGTATCAAGGCATAAAAGACAATCCGCAGCGTTCCGAACTCCCGCAACAATTCGGAGATGGGGACCAATATCAGGCACCCCAAGACAGGCCCCACCAAGGTCCCGCTCCCGCCGATGACCGTGGCGGCAATGGGAAGAATGGAAAAATCCAGAGCAAAAAGGGAGATGCCGCACCACATATATATGTGAACCAGACAGGCGCCGCCCAGACAGCCTAAGCCCGAGGCAATGAAAACAGCAATGCCCTTGTAATAGGAAATGTTCATCCCGGATGCCCTGACCGCCTGGTCATTGTCCATGACCGCGCGAAACACCAGTCCGATATCCAGATTCACCAATCGCCGGATTCCGAAAAGGGCCAAGAGTAACACGCTGAGCACAGAATATTGCTCTATCCATCGATTGGCAAAACTGTCCACCCCCATAATTCCATCCGTTCCGCCCAGAATATCCAGGGCCTCGATAATGCGTGCCAGGACCAGCGGATACATGAGAGTGACAATGGCAAAATAGACCCCTCTGAGCGGGAGACAGGGCAAAAGAAGTAATGTACACACCGCAGCTCCCACCAGGGTAGCGATGGGAATGGTCAATAAGGGCGGTAATCCGTAGGTGCTGTTTAAAATAGCGGCGAGATAACCTCCGGCCCCGATAAAAAAGGCCCCCCCCAGTGAGACCAACCCCACATAATGGGCCAAAAAATCAAAACTGATAGCCAAAAGCGCATAGATACAGACGATGGTCACCACCCGCTGCCAGTACATGCCGGGCACAATCAGAGGCAGCATCAGCATACCCACAATTAAGACCAATCTCGGCAGGGTCAAATAAGACAGTTCTCTCCACGACATGAGGGCGTACAGGCCGTCTGTACGAATCTTGATGCCCCGATCCAATCTTTCTCTACGACGTTGCTCTGTGTTCACGAATTAGACCCTTTCTTCCAACTGTTTCTGCCTGCCGAATAAGCCGGAGGGTTTTAAGATAAGGGTGAAGATGATCGCCAGCAGGGCCACCACCATCTGGAAGTGACTCCCGAGATAGACCACCGTCAGGATCTGGGCGAACCCTATGATAAAGGCGGCCAACACAGCGCCCATCCAGCTCCCCAACCCGCCCACAATGCACACAGCGATGGCCAGGATCAGTACATTATAGCCGGCTTCCACCACAATATTGCCTAAGGGAAGGAGAAGAACACCTGCAAGGCCGGCCAGCATGGCTCCGATGGCCATGGCCACTACGGCCATGAAATCGGAATCGATCCCCAGCATCAGGGCGGCTCGCTCATCCTGGGCCATCCCTCGAAGGGCAAGGCCCAATCGCGTATAATGGGTAAACAGCCACAGTGACGCCACAATGGCCCCACCGATGCCCACCACCAAAACCCGCTGATAATCCACGGGAATACCACCAATGAAGATACTGCCTTCCACAAACACCGGCAGGGTATAGCTCATCCCCTTAAAACCGCCCCACCGCAATCCCTCCAGGATGGCCAACCCCATGGCGTATGACGCAATAATCTCTGAAATGGCCATCCCTCTGACCCGGATAAGGATAAACTGATACAGCAACGCCCCAAAAAGACCTATGATCAGCATGGTCAATAGGATGCTGAGTGCATAATTGAGACCGAGCCCCTGCAGAAAGGTCCAGGTGATAAAGCCGCTTAACACATATATGGCGCCATGGGCAAAATTGGGCACTCGACTGATGCCGTATACCAAGGCAAACCCCAGGGCCATCAGGGCCAGGGAGATACTGTTGACAGTCCCGTAGATAAGAATATCCATACGTCCGACTTTCCTCTGAGCGTAAATCGCTATCGCGTTTAAAGTGACCTTTGACGGTTTCATAAAAAGTCGTCACCCTGTTGAAAAGCAGGGTCCAGGAGTCTCATAACTGCTTGATAAAACTGGATTCAGGCTTTCTCCGGAATGACGGAAAGAGAGCCTTTTTGACTTTTTACGAAATTGTCAACCTTGCACCTTTGAACCCGGGAACCTTGTTTACTTTTTCATCCAGGGCGGCAGCTGAATTTCGCCCTTGGCAATGGACTTGGGAAAGACCACCACCCGTTTTCCGTCCTGCCACTGGAAGATGGAGCCCACGGCCCCCTCCTGGGGATCAAAGCTGGGGATGACCTGATGCCCCTTGGCCGTAAACCGAATACGCCCATACGGCCCCATCATGTCGGTCTTCTCCAGGGCTTTCACTACGGCATCTGAATCGATGGTGCCCGCCCTTTCAATGGCGTCCTTCAATACATAGACCGCAGTGTAGCTGCTGGAACATCCCAGTCCCTCGGGTTCGATATCCCATCGCTCCTTATAGGCGTTGTAAAACTTCATGGTCCATGGCGTGGCCTCACTGGGGGCATTGCCCGCATTGACCACATTGGCGAGGCAGTATTCCCCTTTACCCTTAGTGGCCTCCCAGAAGCCGGGCTGTTCAGCAGAACAAAGTGTGGAACCAAAAGGCAGTGCAGGGATCTTCATGTCATACCACTGCTTGAGTAAAATGGAGCTTTCCGGCATATCCATCCAGAGGCTCAACACCTGGGAGTCTGTCTTCTTGGCCTTGATCAACCCCATGGAAAAGTCAGTGGTACCGGTGGGATATATCTCCATCCCCGTGACGTCCCAGCCTTTTTCCTTGGCCACTTTGCCCAAGATTTTCCCTGCGGCCCGGGCATGGGCCACATCCTGAACCATGATGAAGAGCTTATTCAGCCCGAATTCCTGTTTGATTTCCATCAGGCAGGTAAGAATTTCCTTGACTAACCACTTGGCCTCCCCATGAATTCGAAAACAGTACTTGAATTTGTCATATTGCTTTTCCACCAGCGCATGATACTTGGGTGTGAGCACCCCCGAAGAGACGATGGAAACCTTTTTGTATTTACTCAACAAGGACATGGCGGCCAGGGCCGCCTCCGAGCGCACCGGTCCCCCTAAGATAAAATCCGCTTTTTTCTCCAAGATTAATTTCTCAACCGCCAGGAGGGCCTCACTGACCGGTACCCCAGGTTCCAGATCCCGGGTGTCCATGACCTCCACCTTGAAAGGACGCTGGGTGCCCCCCACCTCCACACCTCCTTTGGC
>JAWLET010000024.1:0-8668 GCA_041685955.1 Desulfobacteraceae bacterium
TGAGGGCGTGTGGTCGCAATCTCAGGACCCTGATCATCGGGTTTTCGCCCGCGGATTATTGGATACCGCTCAAAAGGGCAGCTTCATTTTTGGCCCCCTATCTTGTTATCGATTGCGCTTTGGTTGAAGGCCTGGAACCGGACCTGTCCCCGAGTGCTGAGCGTGGGATTGAGGGATTTCGGAAGGCGGAGCAATCCTTGGCAGAAGGGCGTTTTGATCTCATTATTTTGGATGGTATTATGCGCCTGGTGGTTCAGGGGATTTTCAAGGCGGCGGATATACTGCGGCTCATGCGGGATAAACCGGGACATGTAGAGTTGGTGCTTACGGGCTTCGGCGCAGACGATCAAATTATCCAACAGGCCGATCTGGTTACGGAAATGGTGGTGCGAAGGGACCCAAGGCATGTCCCGTCTTCGGCTATGATCGAGGGCAGGGACTCCATCAAGATCGTGACCGGCAACGGGAAAGGGAAAACGACCTACTGCCTGGGGGAGGCCATGGTGGCGGCCTGCTCAGGAAGTCACGCTTTTGTGCTTCAGGTCATCAAATCTCCCAGGCTTTACGGGGAGATCAAAGGCATAAGAAAAATTCCCCACCTGGAGGTACGAACCATGGGCGAGGGGTTTCTGGATCACGGACCGGCAGAACCCGGAGAAAAGCATCTGCAGGCGGCCCGGAGTGCGTGGGCGGTCTGGCTGCAGGAACTGTACTCGATGAAATATGACCTGCTGGTCTTGGATGAGATCAACATCGCCACCCATTATGGTCTGATACCCTGGGAGCGGGTAAAAGAGATGCTCCTGTTAAAGCCAGAGCACCTTCGCCTGCTGTTGAGCGGGCGGGACGCCCATCCTGAAATCATAGAAACCGCGGAAACCCTCATTGAAATGAGGGAGGTTAAACACCCCTATAAAAAGGGGGTTAAGGCCAGGGAAGGCATCGAATTTTGATTTTATGATTGACAACACATCTTATTTGAGATATAAAGCCTCAACGAGGATAAAAAAAGCATGCGCGTTACATATATCTACAATGGTTTTTATTATTATTTTTTTAGCCGGGGGCCCGGTATGAGGTAGCGTGTGCGGACGTATAGACAGAAGAAACCCAAAAAGCGGAGCACATGCTCCGCTTTTTTAGTTTATGAACATACAGGAGATTGCCCATGAAGCGTACAGGTTCCGTTCCGCTTATAAGGACAGGCCGTCTGGGGCCAAAGGAGGGTTCTCGGATTGATGAGCGGTCTGCCTCCCAGAAACTGAGACTCCATGAGAGACTGGCGCTGATCAGTCTTATTGATGAAGGAATCCGCCAGGGTTCCCCAAAATCCCCGCTGGTGGGGGACCTGTTCAATGACCTCTGGGACCTGGTCCATAACACCGTATCCGGCAGCAAGGTGAATCGTCTCAGGCCTGAAGATTCCCATAACGGCTTCAAGGTCATTGAAGTCAATGCCGAGTCCGGAGAAACCCTGGGGCATTTAAACATGCTCTACCTCAGAAAGCCCATCCCCTGTTACTATCTGGTGTATGTGGAAGTGGCCATGCACTTTCGGAATAAAGGGGTGGGCAATCGAATCCTGCGGTATTTCAGGGAGTTTCTGGACGACAAATCCACGGTGGGAATCCTGGATAACATTATCCCTGAAGAGGATCCCACCTATTACATCTATGAAAAGCAGTCGTGGCAACCCCTTGAAACCCTTATCGGGAATAACCACTCAAAGCCCCAAGGATATATGGTATACATTCCCCCCCGTCTTAAGGGGCGTGATCTCAGGGAGCCTTTGATAAGGGTGGTTCACCACCTGACTCGAAAACGGGAAGTCATTGATATGCGGGATAACCAGGTCATGGTCCAGCGGACCATCGCCGAGTTCAAGGACCTTCACTCGGCCCTGATGACCTACTTTGAAGCGGAGATTGAAAAAGGCGCCCCTTCTTCGTTGATGCGATTCATGTTCACCCGTTTCGTGACCAAATTTGTGGCCTTCAGGCGGCGCATCGAATCCCTGCTGGGCTATACGGGCGGCGAATCCCTTGAACAGATCTCGCTGACCCCTGACATTGCCGCGCTGCCCATACAGTCCTATGCGCCCTATGAGCAGGAATTCAATCCCTCTCTCGTCACCGGGGATATGGATCTGTATGCAAAGCTACCCCCACAATTCAGGAAACACCCGGCCCGAATGATCGAATCTCTTCCCAATTATGGGCGGCCGAACCTAATCACCTATCTCCAAGATCATGATTTGACCGAAGCTTACACCCTGACCATAGGGGATCTGCTGGCGCTGGGATTCGATCCCACCCGCTTAAAAGAGATTTCGCTTGATGGCAAGGATTTCATCTTTGAACGGATTCAGACCAAACAGCTGCCCGAGCTGCGGAAAAAGGATACCCTGTTGCAGGCGGTGGGCAGGGAGATGCCTGGCACAAGGGCAAGAAACGCTGCACTCAAGACCAATCCTCCCCTGTTGGTGATCCGGGACCGGGGCAATGCCTATGTGCTCAGGCGGAAGGTGGAGGGGGTTCATTGGGAGGAAGCAATAGAGCAGATCTATCGGGCGCCGCACCTGAAGACGCTCAACCATACCCTCAATCTCCAGGGGATGGTCCGGACGGCGGTGGGAGAGGCCTTGGAAATGGTCTGTGAAAGATTTGAAGTGGAAGGACTTGACCCCAATGAGCATCTGGCCTGTTTTGTTTCCTGGAACCTGGAAACAAACCGGCCCTTGCTTCAGATCGATTCCGCAGGGACCTTTCTGAATACCATCTGGCTGGCATAGGGTCCAGCCATACCAGAAGAGGGTCCAAGGGACACAGTCGCCTCTCATTCCCCTTCCTCGGCAGGGGATCAAACCAGTGTCGCGCAGAGCCGCAACAGTTTACCCCGGTTCATCACCAATCAACAACCCACAATCCCAGCCCCTACCGGTTGGCCTTTCGAATACCGAGCTGATCCAGGGCGATGATCCATTTGCAGATATTGGCGGACCCTTCCACCATATAGTAAGGGGGGGCATCGCGGTAGAACCGGGCCACCGGGTATTCTGTGGAATATCCATAGGCCCCCATGATGCGCATGGCCATGCGGGTGGCCTTTTCAGCGATTTCTCCGGACAGGTATTTGGCGTGGGCCACCTCCAGGGTGTTGCCCAGGTGCCCCTCATCCTTCTGCCAGGCGGCCTTGTATACGGTCAACCGTGCCGCCTCGATCTCCGCGGCCACCTGGGCGATTATGTCCTGGTTCATCTGGAATTGACCCACGGATTTGCCGAACTGCTCCCTTTCCTGGCAGTAGGATGTAACCGTATCCAGACAGGCCTGGGCCAGGCCCACACCGCCGGCAGCAGCCGAAAGCCGGGACTGATTCAGGGAGCTGAAGACGATTTTGGCGCCGTCTCCGGCGTTTCCCAGGATATTTTCCTTGGGAACTTTGGTGTCTTCCACATAGATCTCCCCTGTGGGCGTGGAGCGGGTTCCCAGTTTGTCCAGATCACTGGTGCTCACCCCGTTGAAATTCTTGGGCTCCAGTACAAAGGCGGAGAGCCCTTTTCCCCTGGCCGACCGGTCTGTATAGGCATAGTAGACGATGACATCCGCGGCACTGGCATTGGATATCCAGGTCTTGGAGCCGTTCAGGAGCCAGTGATCTCCCTTGTCCTGGGCCGTGGATTTCATGGCCATGACATCGGAGCCGGCATTGGGCTCTGTAATGCCGAATCCCCCCACATATTCGGCGCTCACCAGCTTGGGCACGTATTTTTCCTTTAATTCGTCTGACCCGTACCTGAATATGGTATAGGCGCAGCCCAGGGTCTGCATATTGATCTGGACCCTTACCGAACTGGATGCCCGGGCGATTTCTTCAGTGAGGATCATGGCGGCCAGCCAGCCCATTTCATTGCCGCCGTATTGTTCAGGGATGACCGTACCGAAAAAGCCCAGTTCTCCCATGGGCTTGATGACTTCCTCATAGGGGTAGTAGTGGTTTTCATCCCATTCGTCTGCGTACGGTGCGATCTTTTCAGCCGCAAAATCGCGGGCCATGTCCCGCAGCATCTGCAGTTCTTCACTCAAACCGAAATCCATGTGTCTTCCTCCTTGTCCTTATTAACAAAATTAATAAAATCGTATGCGGTGCAAGGTCTTCAAAATTTGCCGTATCTATAGCTTATGTGTGAGGAATTGGCAACCGCTTTATGCCCTGGGCAGCTATATTTTGACTATTTTCTTATTTTAAGGGAGGGCGTTCACTTTTCCGTATTTACTCATTGACTTTTGGATTTAAACCGCATAAACAGAGACAAAAAAAGGTTGAAAACAGGTATCCGAGACAGATGGAGGAGGTTATTGAATGGAACCGTTGGTAATAAATCGAAAAGAGAGCAAACTGAGGGTTGCTCCGGAGTGGGCCGATGTCTGCTTCACCTGCGGCACCTGCGCCGGGGGCTGTCCGGTCACCGGAGTAGACGGCATGGATCCCAGAAAGGCGGTCCGTATGGCGTCCCTGGGGCTGGATCAGGAATTGATTGATTCGCGCTTTCCGTGGGTCTGTACCATGTGCGGCCGCTGTGAATATGCCTGCCCCCAGGGGGTGGAGATCCTGAAGGTGTTGCGGCGGGCCAGGTGGCTCCGCGAACGGGACAAAGTCCCGGGGCCGATCCACAAGGGCGTGGTCATGTGTCTGGAGCGGGGAAACAATCTGGGGATTCCCAAGGATGACTTCCTCTTTCTCCTGGCCGATCTGGCCAAGGAGATGGACGAGGATGAGGGGTTCCCGGGGTTTTATGCACCGGTGGACAAGAAGGGGGCCAACATCCTGGTGACCGTGAATTCCAAGGAACCGTTCGGGGAACCGGATGACATGAAGTTCTGGTGGAAAATTTTTTATGCGGCGAGGGAGGACTGGACCACCACATCGGAAGAGTGGGAAGGGGTCAACTGGGGCCTTTTTTCCGGCGATGACGAGTCCATGAAGGAGATTACCGGCAGAATCGTGAAGCATATGGAGGATTTGGAGTGCAAACGGCTGCTCCTCCCCGAATGAGGCCACGCATACTATGCGACTAGGCTTAGTCTGCAAACATGGTTTCCGGAAGCATTTGAAAAGTGGGACATTATCTCGGTGCACGACCTGCTAAAAGAGTATATCGAGACCGGGAGGATCAAGATCGACAAATCCGTCCATGAGGAGTTGACCACGGTACACGATCCCTGCAATTACGGCCGAAAGAGTATGAAAACCTTTGGTGAGGCCTATTTTGAGGAACCCAGGTGGGTTACCCAGCAGTGCTGTGAGAATTATGTGGAAATGTACCCCAACCGCATGAACAATTTCTGCTGCGGCGGCGGGGGCGGGGCCTGGGCCATGCCCTATGAGGCGGAACGGATCTACTACGGCCGGGTCAAGGCCAAGCAGATCATGGATACCGGGGCCAAGATGGTCATTGCCCCGTGCCACAACTGCCGGGACCAGATCATGAAGTCCCTGACCACAGAGTTCGGTATGGATGTTGAGACCAAATATCTGTGGGAACTGGTGGCGGATTCCCTGATCATCGAGCCCTGGACTGAGGAAGAGATCAAAAAGGCCAATGAGTTGAGGGATGCCCAGTATGAACGCGATGAGATCGATCTGGATGAGGAATTCTAACGGCGCTTATTGAAGCGTGACCCAAAAAGCCCCTTCCTGCTGGAACGGGGCTTTTTTATGCGGTATTCGGGTTATCAAGCGAAGAAACGCTTCGATTCTGAGCACATAAAAACAATCACCAATCAACACTCAAAAATCAACAGTTCTCCCTACCACCAACAGACCGCCCGGTCATGCTCGAAAATCTGGTCGATGAGGACCTCATAATCAATGGAATCTTCATAGACGTTTACCACGGTGGTCTCCGTGTCCTTTAAAAGGATATCCATCAAGGTCCTGGTATTTGAGTCCGGTTCTGATTTCAAGATATGTAGTGTCTTCATGGTCAACCCCCAAAAGGTACAATAAGATCCATGTCTTTGAGTTTTTCGCCGATTTCTTTTAGACTCAGGTATTGAAAACCATGCTGGTCCGCATTGACCCGGTTGTTGGAGAAATATTCACACTCCATATCTTCCAACCATTCCAGATTCTCCTTATAGGCCTCTGAATCATCCACTTCCACGTCCAGGACAAACATGTATGAATAAAAATTCTCCACTGCCAGGCCGAGTGTAGAGCGGGACCCTTCCCAGAGGTCCTCTTTTCCGCGGATCAGAAAGGCCACGTGCTTGATGTTTTCCATAGATTACCTCCAAAAAAACCAGCTAAAATGCAACATATCTATCACAGTCTTCTATCATCTCCCCGTTTCTGGCCTGGGTGGCATAATCCTTTTCGTCGATTCCGGGGACCGGCGGCTTGAGTCCATGGCTTTCAAATCCCACATTGCACAACGACAGATGGGCCAGCCCATCCAACTCTTTAAACCTGGGGTCCTGGGTCAGGAGGGTCCCGGTGTGGGTAAAGAACACGGTGGTCTCCACCCCCTTGTTCTTTGCGGCTTTGCACAGGTTTATCACCTTATCGAGATGCTTATCGGAGGATACAAATACTCCTAATGATTTCGGCATGCTGTAACTCCTTTTTAAACCGTTGCGCGGCCTGTATTATTTTACTTTGAGGTAAAGACGCGCAAATCCTTCATCGTCTTTATGGCCCAAGTACTCATGTCCGCTCCGCTTGGCAAAGGCGGGCAAGTCATTTTTGGTCCCCGGATCCGTGCTCAGCACTTCGATGATCTGTCCGGAATCCATCTTACCGATGGCCTTTTTGGTTTTCAAAATGGGCATGGGACAGCTCAGCCCCTTGCAGTCCAATGTCTCATCCGCTTTGATGTCATCCACCATAGTTTTTTTCCTCCACATAGTAAAGTGTTGTTCACAGCCCCGTGCAGGGCTGCGCCTTGATCACATTTCCACCGTAAATCTGTCTGTTTCCTCGTTCCAGATAGCCAGCATATAATACACAAACATGAGCACTGTTATGCCGATCACCGTCCATTTGTACTGGATAAAATCAGGAAGGAAGACCCGATGGCCCATGAGGGCCTGTAGCCCCGTCGAGGAATCGATAAGGGCCTCAAACAGGGACATGGACAGGGCAAAGCAGGTCACGGCGATCATGAGTTTCACCTGGCCCTCTCCGGCCCGCCAGACCGATCCGCTTCCGCAACCCCCTGAGAGCACCGCCCCGAATGCGAAGATGATGCCGCCCACCAGCCCGCCGAACCAGAAAGCCTGGGCCACGTAGGCGTCCTCTCCTCTCAAACCGGTCCACTTGAGTGCAGCAAATCCGAGCATGCTGATGATTACACTCACGGCCATGGCCCGGGCCACCTCGGCTTCGCCGGTCATAAAAGGGTCTCTGAACCCGCGAACAAAACAGAACCGGGTCCGCTGAATGATGACCCCGAAGGCCATCCCGCACAGAAGGAGTCCTCCAACCCGGGTCAGGGCCTTTTGATTGTAGATCCATGCACACACAATACCGGCCAGGAGGATGGCAACGCCGAGGTAAGGCTCCGCATGGAGCCAGCTGAATCCCTTTTGCTTTTTTTCGCTGATCGCACCGCTGCCTCCTCCGCTGGGGAGGTGTTCCAACTCCCAGTAAATATATCTTAATCCCAGGTAGGCCCCTATTATCAGGCCGATCATCATGGCGATGCCGCTGAAGGAGAGGGCGCTCACGGCCGAATAAAATCCGCCCACATTACACCCCCCGGCCATGGCCGCACCGATGCCCATGAGGGTTCCGCCCACAATGCCCTTGAGAAGTTCAAGGGGCGGGGCCTTACGGATGGCGAACTGTTTGGACATCAGCGCGGAGCCGAATGCGCCCCACAGAAGTCCGAGGGTGAGAATGGAGTTTGTGGAGATCAAAGGAGACAGGGGTGGATGCGAATAGACGCCGATGAGGCTGAAGAAGTTGTCTCCCCAGTTCCTGAGCCCGCCGGCCACCCCCCAGGGTCGGGCCCAGGCAAAGGTGATCATACTCATAACGGCGATCAACAGACCGCCCAACCCTATGGGCCAGTTGTCATAAAATATGGCTGCATACCCCCTGCCTAAGATACCACCCAATACACTCTTTTCCCTTTTATCGTTCATGGTCGTCCCTTTGGGTAAAATTAACAGCCTTCGTCTTCTACGATTTTGAATTCGATTTCTTCCTTTTCAGACTCCGGCTCCGGCGACGGCGGTGCGTCCGTGGAGGCTTCCTTTCTAATGGAGGTGTCGGGGAGCACCAGGTCCGCCTTCTTTTCCACCTTTTCCGCCAGGCCGAAGATTACGGACTGATCGTAAAACACCCATGCTTCCATAGAGGTCGGGTCCGCCTTGATGGCCTTTCGGAAATACTCCTTGGCATCTAAGTATTTTCCCCGCTGGTAGGCCTCTTTGCCGAAACGGAGCATCTTTTCACACAGGGCCGGATCCGGGGAAAAGGTCTCCGATTCCTGGGCCCAACACAGGGGGGCTGACACCAGCATGAGTGCCAAGAGGAGTGTCGCAACGGTGGGAAGGGGATGTCTTTTGTCCATGGTTTACTCCTTTGAGACTTGTTGGAATATGTAGAAGGCGAGAAGCCTATGTAGCAGATTTCATTCAATTCGTCAATGGTGTGATGG
>JAWLET010000024.1:8768-20362 GCA_041685955.1 Desulfobacteraceae bacterium
GAATCTGCCAAGACAGGGAATGACACATTCTTGATCATATGGTATGCTCCTCAGGGGGTTATGGAACGTCGTTGAACTACGGTGCCTCCGGGATTATGGATGGATACTCTGAAGCGGAGATGGAATGATGCGGATCTGGAACGGGTGGGGGGATGACACCATACACATGGATGTGCCGCCCCAGGCAGCAGCCCTTCTGAAGAAACAGATCGGGAAGGGGACCCGGACCCGGGGAGGAGCATCTCTAAAAAAGTTTCTGGCCCGGATCCCGTCCTCCCGTCTTCGAGATCATCCCCTGTTGAACAAGGCCCCGTTCGAGCGGCTTTCTCATGCCCACGGACAGAGCGTGCCGGATTGGATCGGGCTTCGATGGGGGACCTTGAATCGGTTCCCGGACGGGGTCGCATGTCCCGCGTCCGGGGATGAACTCAAGGAGGTTCTGGAGTTCGTCCGCACCGCGCGAGCCATGATTATTCCCTATGGAGGCGGGACCAGCGTGGTGGGGCATCTGAGTGTCCCTGATACTGATCAGCCGGTGGTAAGTCTCTCTTTACAGCGGCTTAACCGATTGGTCCACCTGGATGAATACAGCCGGCTGGCCACCTTTGAAGCGGGTGTGACCGGGCCTGACCTGGAGGCCCAGCTCCGGGCCTACGGCATGACCCTGGGCCACTACCCCCAGTCCTTCCAGTATTCCACCCTGGGCGGATGGGTGGCCACCCGATCCAGCGGGCAACAGTCATCCCACTACGGAAGGATTGAAGAGCTCTTTGCCGGCGGCGAGATCCATACCCCCCGGGGTGTCTGGGTGTGTCCCCCTTTTCCGGCCTCGGCGGCCGGACCGGATCTCAGACACCTCATCCTCGGCTCCGAAGGACGCCTGGGCATCGTCTCCCGGGCCGTAGTCCGAGTCTCTTTGCTCCCTCAAAGAGATGAGGTATACGGTGTGTTTTTCCCGTCCTGGCGGAATGCGGTCCAGGCGGTCCGGGCCGTGGCCGGGGCCGGGATTCCCTATGCCATGGTCCGGTTGAGCAATACCGAAGAGACCCTGACCCAGCTGCTCCTGGCGGGCAAGGAGAAGGCCATACATCTACTTGAGCGCTACCTGAGGCTGCGAAAGATTGAGATTCCGCCCGGGGTCATGGGACTCATGGGGTTTATCGGGTCCGGGGCCCAGGTGAGGACGGCCAGGCGCGAGGCCCTGTCCATGTTCAGGCGGTACAAGGGCGTGTGCGTGGGCAGGCCCATGGGGGCGGCATGGCAAAAGAACCGGTTCAAGGCCCCTTATCTTAGGAATACCCTGTGGAATCTGGGATATGCAGCGGACACGGTGGAGACCGCGGTGCCGTGGGCGGGGGTGACCCGCACCATGACAGCGGTGGAGGCCGCCATAAGGGACAGTCTCAGGCCCTTTAACGAAAAGGTGCATGTCTTTTCCCACCTCTCCCATGTGTATGCCACTGGATCGAGTGTGTACACCACCTTTTTGTTCCGGCTCGGGGAGGATGCCCGGGAGACCCTGGCCCGATGGCAGGCCATCAAGACCGCAGCCAGCCGGGCCATTGTGAAGGCCGGGGGGACCATCAGCCATCAGCACGGGGTGGGCACGGACCATCTGGAGTATCTAAGCGCCGAGAAAGGCCGGGTGGGCATGGATCTCCTTCATCAGGTGATCACCCATATGGACCCGGAGGTGCGTCTTAACCCGGGCAAACTGATTGGGGGATAACGTGAACCTGGAGAGTATACATAGAAAGTGGGATCTGATCGTCATCGGGGGCGGCGTGACCGGGGCCGGGATCCTGAGAGAGGCGGCCCGCACAGGGTGCCGGGTCCTGCTCCTGGAGAAGAACGATTTTGCCTGGGGCACCTCCAGCCGGTCCTCCAAAATGGTGCACGGCGGATTCAGGTACCTCCAGGAGGGGAAGTTCTCCCTGACCCGGATTGCCGTCAGGGAACGGGAGCGGCTGCTGGGGGAGGTCCCGGGGCTGGTGGAGCCTTTGGGGTTTCTGCTCCCGGTATATAAAGACCGGGGGCTCTCCAGGTGGGCCCTGGAAGTGGGGCTGTCCATCTATGATCTGCTTGCCTGGCGGCGGGATCACCGCTTTTACGGTGTGGAAGGATTTTCCATGCTGGCCCCGCATCTAAACATGGAGGAACTCGTGGGCGGGTTCCGGTTCACCGACGCTCAGGTGGATGATGCGCGACTGGTGCTTCGCCTCATTCATGAGGCCGCCGCATCAGGTCCCAGGGTCAAGGCCCTCAATTACACAAGGGTACAACATGTCAACAAAGACGCCTCGGGACATGTCAGGGGGGTGGAGGCTCGGGATACGGAAACCGGGGTGGGACAAAGCCTGGAGGCCCCGGTAGTCATCAATGCCACCGGCTTTGAAGCGGAACAATTCCAGGCCTCCCCTGACCCTGCATACCATTTGCGGCCCCTTAGAGGGAGCCATCTAATGTTTCCCCTGTGGTGTGTGCCCACGGGGTTTACCATCAGCTTTCTTCATCCCCGGGACGGCCGGTATGCATTCGTCTGTCCCTGGGAAGGCCGTCTCCTGGCGGGCACCACCGACCTGGATCACACCCATGACCCCTCAATGGAACCGGCCGTCAGCCGGGAGGAAACCGAGTATTTGATGGAGGGACTGCACCATGCCTTTCCCGGGGTCCGGTTTCCAGTAGAGGCGTGCGTTTCCTCCTTTGCAGGGGTCAGGCCGGTATTGAGCAGGGACCATAAGCCCCCGTCCCACGAATCCAGGGAACATGCCATCTGGGCCCAAAAGGGCCTGGTGACGGTGACCGGCGGAAAATTGACCACCTTTCGGCGGCTGGCCCACGACGCCCTGAAGGCGGCCCGGCCTTTTCTGCCCCCTTCGGCCCACGGGGTGGATGTCGAATCCGCCTGTTTTGCCCCGGTTTCCGTGGACCCTGGCCCTGGGAAGGGCGTAAGCCGGGAGGTGCGCCGCCGGCTGGTGGGCCGATATGGAAACGGGGCCGCACAGCTCATAAAACAGGTCCCATCAGAGGATCTGGCGCCCATCCCCCATACCCGAACCCTGTGGGCCGAACTCCCCTTTGTGGCCGCCCGGGAGCAGGTGCGGCACCTGTCCGACCTTCTGCTCAGGCGGGTCAGGGTGGGTATCCTGAGCCCCCGAGGGGGCGCTCAATTTTTGGACCGGATTGAGGCCCTGTGCAGTCCGGTGCTCTCCTGGGACCCGGCCCGGTGGGAACAGGAGAAAACCGATTACCTGAATCTGTGGGCCCAAAAGTATGCACCGCCCCGATGGCAGTAAAGATGTCGGGTTTGGAACCATGACCCATAAAGACCTCATCCTGGCCATAGACAACGGGACCCAGAGTCTCAAGGTCCTCCTGTTTGATCCTGAAGGGACCCTGAGGGCCCATGCCCGGGTGGCCTTCAAGCCCTATTTTTCCGCCCGTCCCGGATGGGCTGAACAGGATCCGGGTGTGTTCTGGAAGGCCCTGTGCGAGGCCTGCCGCATGCTGTGGCAGACGCCCGGGGTGGACAGGGATCGCATCGCGGGCGTGGCCCTTACCACCCAGCGGGGGACCGTGATCAATGTGGACAGGGAAGGCCGTCCCCTTCGGCCGGCCATTTTATGGCTGGATCAGCGGAAGACCTACGGGCTCCCGCCCCTCCAAGGGGTGTGGAGGCTGATGTTCAAGCTTTTGAGACTCAAAGATACGGTGGCCTATCTTCAGGCCGAGGCCGAAGCCAACTGGATTCAGACCCATGAGCCGGAGATCTGGAAGCAGACCCATAAATATCTCCTGCTTTCCGGTTATCTCACCTACTGCCTGACAGGCGAATTCCGCGATTCCATCGGGTGCCAGGTCGGGTATATCCCCTTTGATTATAAACGGCTCAAATGGTCTGCGAACTGGGACTGGAAATGGGATGCACTCTCCATGGATCCGGGGCTCCTTCCTGAACTGGTACCGCCCGGAAGCCCCCTGGGCCGCATTACGGAAAGGGCTTTCAAACAGACCGGGCTCCCCAAAGGGCTCCCCCTGATCGCCGCGGCAGCGGACAAGGCCTGCGAGGTCATCGGTTCAGGGAGCATGGATCCGTCAACCGGGTGCATCAGTTACGGCACCACGGCCACCATTAATGTGACCCATGATGCCTATGTGGAGGCCATCCGGCTCCTCCCCGCCTACCCCTCGGCCGTACGGGGCGCCCATACCATAGAGGTCCAGATCTTCAGGGGGTTCTGGATGGTCCACTGGTTCAAGGAGGAGTTCGGGTATCCCGAGTGCCGGGAGGCTGAACTGACCGGGGTGGAGGCGGAAACCCTCTTCGACCAAATGGTGGCGGACATCCCCCCCGGTTCCATGGGACTGATGCTCCAACCCTATTGGACCCCGGGGCTGAAAATGCCGGGTCCCGAGGCCAAGGGGGCCGTTATCGGCTTTGGAGATGTGCACACCCGGGCCCATTTATACCGATCCATCCTGGAAGGCCTGGCCTATGCCCTCAGGGAGGGGAAGGAACGGATCGAAAAACGGACCCGTGTTTCCATCGACCGGCTTCGGGTCTCCGGGGGCGGTTCCCAGAGCCGGGTGGCCATGCAGGTGACCGCGGATGTGTTCGGCATTCCCACTGAAAAGCCCGCGCTTTACGAAACCTCCGGGCTGGGCGCCGCCATTGACGGGGCCGTGGGGCTGGGGCTTCACAGCGATTTTGGAGGGGCGGTCAAGGCCATGACCCATGTGGGCGAGACCTTTACCCCCCACATGGAGACGCACCGTTTGTATGACGCCCTGTACAGGGATATTTATAAAAAGATGTATACCAGCCTTAAACCACTGTATCGCCGGATCCGGGAGATTACCGGATATCCGGGCTGAAGGAGGAAAATATGTCCCAGGTGATGATTTACTCCGCAGACTATGATCATGTCCGCCAGGCCGTGGACCGGGCCTTTGAGATGTTTCCCCTGGAGATAACCGGGAAAAAGATCCTCATTAAACCCAATGTGCTTCGGGCCTCCAAGGCCCAGGAGGGGATTGTGACCCATCCGGCCGTGCTTGGGGCCGTGGTGGATAAGGTGGAGGAAATGTCGCCCGCATCCCTGGTGGTGGGGGACAACCCCGGCCTTTTCAATTACGGGGCCAATGAGGAATGCTTCAGGAAAAGCGGATTGATGGAGGCGGCCAGGGGCTATTATGAGAATATCGGGAATGCCTCGGAACAAAGGGCCTTCAACCTCGATTTTATGCCCGAAGTGAGCGTCTCCAGCGCCGTACTGAATGCGGATATCATCATCAGCCTTCCCAAATTCAAGACCCACGGGCTGACCGTGATCACCGGGGCCGTCAAAAACAGCTACGGGATTCTGCCGGGGGCCCAGAAGGCCCGTTTGCACAAAGCGGCCGGGTCGCCGGAGCGCTTTCACGAGGTCATCGTGGAGGTGTTCGGGCTCAGGGCGCCGGATCTGTTTATCATGGATGCGGTGGTGGGCATGGAGGGAAACGGGCCGGCCTCCCCGGATCTGAGGGATATCGGGCTCATCATGGCCTCGGACAACGGGGTGGCCTTGGATGCGGTCATGGCCGGTATGATGGGGCTGGAGCCGGGCCGGTTGTGTTTTCTGCAAAAGGCCCGGGAGATGGGCTTCGGGATCTATGACCTGGATCAAATCCGGATGGAAGGCGAATTCAGGACACTTCCGGACTACAAGATCCCGCCCCTGGGCGGGGAAGCGAGCCAGGAAAATCCGGCCATCCAGGATATGATCCACAGCAAGACCGCCTTAATCCCCCAGGTGGACCCGGAGTGGTGCACCGGGTGCGGGACGTGTGTGGAGCAGTGCCCGGCCGGGGCCCTGTCCCTGGAGGATGATTTCCCGCAGGTGGATACCGAGCTGTGTGTCACCTGCTTCTGCTGCCAGGAGATGTGTCCGGAAAAGGCCATTACATTACAATAATCCGGTCCCTCGCCATGGAGAATCAACCCGCACATATTCTCAAGACCGTATTCGGCTACGAGACCTTCCGTCCCCTTCAGGCGGAGATTATAGAGAACGTGGTGAACCGGCATGATACCCTGGTAATCATGCCCACGGGCGGCGGCAAGTCCCTGTGCTACCAGATCCCGGCGCTCATGTTTCCAGGCCTCACCATCGTGGTCTCGCCTCTGATCTCTTTGATGAAAGACCAGGTGGATCAACTGGTGCAGATGGGGGTGCCGGCCGCAGTGCTCAACAGCGCATTGTCCCCGGCGGAATACCGGCACAACCTGGAGGCGGTGAGGGCAGGCGCCGTCCAACTGCTCTATATGGCGCCCGAGGCCCTCTTGAAGCGTCGCATGCTGGGCGTGCTGTCCGAACTGCCGGTGGATTGCATCACCATTGATGAGGCCCACTGCATTTCCGAATGGGGTCATGATTTCAGGCCCGAATACCGGCAGCTCGCCGAAGTCAGGGCCCGGTTCCCGGACGCCGTGTGTGTGGCATTGACGGCCACGGCCACGCCGCAGGTGCGTGAAGATATCAAGGCCTCATTAGGGTTCAGGGACTCGGACGAATTCGTGGGCAGTTTCAACCGGGAGAATCTCTTCATCCGGGTGGTTCACAAACAAGACCCGTTTTCCCAGCTTATTGAATTCATCAATGAATTTCCTGACCAATCCGGCATCATTTATTGCTTTTCCCGGCAACAGGTGAATGACCTTTATGAGGCGCTTGATGGTGACGGGTATTCGGTGAGGCCCTATCATGCCGGCATGTCCGATATGGACCGGGGCAAAAACCAGACCCTGTTCATCAAGGATGATATCCAGGTGATAGTGGCCACCATTGCATTCGGCATGGGGATCGACAAGCCCAATGTCCGGTTTGTGGTCCATTACGATATGCCCAAGAATATGGAGGGGTATTACCAGGAGATCGGCAGAGCAGGGCGGGACGGCCTCCCCTCCCACTGTCTGTTGTTGTTCAGCTACGCCGATATCCAGAAGGTCAAGTATTTTATTGACCAAAAACCGCCTCGTGAGCAGCGGGTGGCCAATATCCATCTAAACGCATTCTTGGGATTTATCGAAACCGAAGCGTGCCGCCGGGTTCCCCTGCTCACCTATTTCGGGGAGGCCTGTTCAGATGAAAACTGCGGGGCGTGCGACAACTGCACCAGGGGCGAGCAGAATCTTGTGGATGTGACCGTGCCGGCCCAGAAATTTTTGTCCTGTGTCAAGCGGACCGGGGAGCGGTTCGGGGCCGGCCACATCATCGATGTCCTTCGCGGTTCAGAGGCCAAAAAGGTACTGAAATTCGGACACCATCGGCTCTCCACCTATGGGATCGGACAGGACTGTTCAAAAAAACAGTGGTTTCATCTCTCCCGCCAGTTTATCCGCAAACAACTCCTGGTGCAGGATATGGAGTTCGGCGGCCTCAGTTTGACAGAGAAGGCCTGGCAGGTCATGCGGGGCCGGGAACAGGTCCTGGGCAGGCTGGAGCCGGAAAGGGCCGCACCGGTCCGGGAAAAGGAAACCGCCGGAATCAGAGCATATGATCAGGTTCTCTTTGAACTCCTGAGAAAAGAGCGCAAACGCCTGGCCGACCGTGCCGGCGTGCCGCCTTATGTCATCTTTTCCGACCGCACCCTCATGGAGATGGCGGCTGTTTTGCCTCAAACCAAGACGGCCTTGATGGATATTCACGGGGTGGGCGCGGTCAAACAGCAAAAATACGGGGACCTGTTTTTGGGTGTGATTCACGAGTATTGCAGGCGGACGGGAGACCATGAATAACCAAGGAAGGCAAACCCCATGAACACACTGACCCTGTTTACCATCGGGTTCACCCTAATGCAGGCCTACGGCCGCAACCAAATCAGTGGCCAGTGTTCAGGTTTCAGCAAACAATAAACCCCGACACCCGAAACCTGACACCTGACACCTTTATCGCTAATGATTCAAAGGCGTTAACCTCAACAAAACATCTTCGCTTTTTGCATAGAAGTTTCAATCTAAGACTCTAAAGCCGGCCCAGGCCGGGGTCCGGCGTGTCATCGACTTTATTCAGGGGTCGGGGTTTCCTGACACCCGACACCGGGCCGCTTCCCCCCCCATCACAGAGAGCAAAAATGCAATGGCCTGAAGGCCGATCCCCAGGTAGAGGACCTCGTGAAAGGCCGAGGCGGTGGCCGGGGGACCGGCCGAGGCCCGGGACAGCCCTTCTGAAATCAGCCGTTCCTGGTGAAGGGCCGCTCTGGCGGAAAATAACGCTGAGGTCGCGGCCATGCCCACCAGAATACCCACCTGGCGATGGGTGGCGATCAGGGCCGAGGCCGTGCCCAGGTGATCCTTGGTCACGCTGCTCATGATGATGCTGTTATTGGGCGGATGGAAGCTCCCGATGCCCATCCCCAGCAGGACCAGGACTCCCCCCAGGATGATTACCGGGGTCTGCAGGTCAAAGCCGAGCATGATGCCGTACGCCGTCCCAATGATCCCGGCCCCCAGTGCTGCGAATCTGAAATGGGGAAACCGGTCTGACAGGGTGCCGCTCAGGGGGCCCACCACCATGGTCACCACAGAGGTCACGGCCATGAGCATGCCGGCCTCCGAAGGCGTGAATCCGCGGCCTTGAATCAGATAAAAGGGCATGATGAGAATAAAGGGCGGGGCGGCCACAAATACTACAAACAGGGCCCAGATGGCCCTGGAAAAGAGGGGATTTTTAAAGAGCGCCAGATCCACGATAGGCTTTTTCGCCCGGGTTTCAACCCACACAAAAAGCATCAGAAAGGCCAGGCCTCCGGCCACAATCCCATAGACGCCGGGCGACAACAGGCCGAATTCCCGAATGCGACTCACCCCGAAGGTAAACAGAAAAATGCCTGTGGAAGAGGTCAGGATGCCTGCCACGTCCAGTTGCAGTCGGCCGGTGCGGACCTGATCCTTTTTGAGCAGGAAAAGGGCCATCAGAAATCCTGCCAGACCCACCGGGGCCCGGACATAAAAAATGGACCGCCAGTCCAGCCAGTCCAGAAGAAATCCCCCCAGAATGGGGCCGATAATAAACCCCACGGAAACACTCATTCCCAGAAAACCGATGCCCCGGCCCACCTCATTGTACGGAAAGGCCTCGGTGACAATGGCCGTACTGGTGGAAACAGTCATGGCCGCACCCAGGGCCTGAAAGCACCTGAACACGATCAATTGCTCCACGCTCCGGGCCGCGGAGCAGGCCAGCAGTCCCAAGGTAAGAATGGCCATACCCAGGGCGTAAATCCGCTTTCTGCCGATCAGGTCGCTGATCTTGCCGATGACCAGCATGGAGCTGGTGCTGACCAGAATGAACGCAAGGGTGACCCACACCACCACGGTGAGATCCGCCTCAAACACGACTGTGAGGATGGGGAAGGCGATGTTGATGATGCTGGCATCCATGGTGGCCATGGCCGCACCCATGGCCACCGTGATGAGGGCCAGCCATTTATACCGGTTTTCTTCTGCGGGGGCCGGGTCAGGGGGCATGGACCTCGTCCTCCGGCTTGAACCACGGCCGCTTGTCCGGACCCACAACGGCCGAGATCCTGTCCACAATCCAGTCAAAGGGGAGGTCGTCTGAGGGCGAAAAGCGTTCAAGGTATTCGATGTACGGATTTCCCTCAAAGTCTGTCTGGGGCAATACGGCATCGTTTTTGCCGTCGAATTCCACCACAGGCAGGCTGTTTCGATCGCACAGCCTTTTATCAAAGGTGGCCGCGGCGCTCACCCACCGCTCCTGCAGGAAAAACTGGTTGTACCCATGTCTCGGAAAGACGTTGACGCCCAGCTTTTCATAAATATGGGCCGGTACCCGGTGGTTTCTGATCTTGGCAAAGACCAGGCGGCTGGGGATGCCCGCGGCCCGCCCCAGCGCGGTCAGCAAAACCGCCTTTTGCACACAGTAGCCCTTTTTCCAGTTGAGTATTCGGGAGGCCTTGAAGTCCTCCTTAAATACGGAGATCATGAACACATTATACCGGATGGAATCCCGGACAAAGTAAAAGAGTTTTACGGCCTTTTCCGCGTTGTCGGCACACCCCCGGGTGAGGTCCGCTGCCGTGGACTGAATGGTCTCGTGGTCCGCATCAATGACCTCTGTGGGCCGTACATAGATATCCATTTTCTTGACTTCCTTTCTCTTGATTAACCGCAGACAAATCGCCCCGCTGACCAGCGGGGCGATTATGAGTCAGCCCCTTGGGGGCAGATATCTTTCCTTCGGCCCAGTCGGCCGAAGGAAATGTCCGCGGTCGTCCGCGTGAGTCTGCGGTTAATTATAGCTTATTCAGGGATTCAGCAGTTTCCCCCGATTCCCGTCCGTGTATTTAATCCCCTTATGGATACGGATGCGGCGGCCGTCACTCATCCCGGCCTGATAGGTGCCGTAATGGAGCCTTGTCCTCTGAGTGCGGTAATGGGACAGGCGGGGAAAGCGCATATCTCGAAAGGCTTGCAAGCGCTTGTCTTTGGCACAGATCAGGGCGCTTAAGGTATCCGGGCCAGCCGTATCAGGGGCGTATTGACGCTTGTGTTCCCAGGCCTGCTGGTCCAGCTTGTCCTGGAACCCTTTCAAAACCCCCAGCCGGTAAGACCGCTTGTTCCCCACGGACCGCGCGGCGGACTTTCTTTTATGCCGTTTCCACAGCACTTCCATCTGATTCAGCAGGAAATAATAGACATACTCCGCAATACGCACATTTTCCACCGTACCCAGCAGCTCAATGGTCCGATAGGTCCGGCAGTCCAAGGGATGGTAGAGATAGGAATATATCACATCCACAAAAAAATGGGCCTGTAATATCCGGCATACCATGCGCTGGTAATTCTCTACGCGCTTTCTCCTGTGATTGATGATGGCGTAAACAAATCGGGCGGCCTGATCCTGTTCGATCCGCTCGATATTGTATTTCTCAATGAGTTGATGGGCCTTTTCCATGGCGAGAAGGGCCTCGTGTTCATTGTGGGAGCAGGCCAGGGACAAGAGTTTCCGGACCTTTTCCAACATCGTCACGTGTTCTGAGGCGATTTCCTGGTCCCGGAAATCAAGGAGCTTTCGGGGCAGATCACCTCCGGATCCTCGGAATTCGTGAGGCACCCCGATCATGTTGCAGGCCCGGTCAAACACAGGACCGTGCCCGTCCGCGGCTCCGAAGATGTCGGTCACGATCTGATGGGCCATTTCATGCTTAAATACGTTCAACGTTACGTCCCAGGAATGGGTATGGATGAGAAAGGCAGACACCCTGAGGGTCCGAATCCGGGCATCCCACGCTCCCCATTCGTGCCGGGCATTGGTGATTTCGATCATGGGTCTGGACAGATCCACCCCATAGTGCCAGCAGATCTCTTGGTGCTCATGGTACAGTTGCCGTATCCAGGCCCGCTCAAAGCCTATGTGGTCTTCTCTCAGTTTCATCCGCCGGAGTATAGGGAACCGGCCCGAAGGGGGTCAAGCCAAATCAGGAAGGAACCGCAGACCCACGCAGATGAGCACGGACATTGCCTTCGACCGACCTGGCCCGGAGGGCCTGACGCTCAAGTGTCCCGCTATGGTCAGCGGGACACTTAG
>JAWLET010000239.1:0-4552 GCA_041685955.1 Desulfobacteraceae bacterium
ATGGTTTTGGCGTATCGGAAAGAGAAAAAAACTTGACTAACTGAGGTCATCCTGTTTTATAGTCCGCCATCATTGCCCGTGAGGAATGTGGTGGGGACATGCCGTTCGCTGACGTTCTGACCTCAAACGGACAATCTACAAGACCCCGCATTTCCAAAAAAGCTGTGAACCTTTGCAGTCCCGCTTGCTGAGAATTTGCATGACCCTGTGGCAGGATAAGAGACTGGCCTGGCTGGCCCTTTATTTGATCCCGGGACTGGGCAACAGAACCATCAAGCGACTGATCCAGCGATTTGAACAGCCGGAAGGGGTGTTTGAGGCCAGCCGGAAAGAACTGATGACCCTGGAGGGGATGCGGGAGACAGTGGCCCGCAATATTGTGACCCGGGCCTTTCTTCCCCAGGCGGAGCGGGAACTTGAACGGGTGGAAGCGTCGAACGCCCGGATTGTGCTGTACACGGATCCCGCTTATCCTGTGCTGTTGAAGGAGATTTACAGTCCGCCCATGCTGCTGTACGTGAAGGGGAAAGAGATCCCTCCGCTCCAGACGTTTGTGGCGCTGGTCGGTTCAAGAAATCCGACACATTATGGACTCAAGGCGGCGGAAACCATCGCCGCAGGACTTGCCAGGCAGGGGATCGGCGTGGTGAGTGGTCTGGCAAGGGGGATCGATTCCGCTGCCCATCGGGGTTGTCTAAGGGGAGAGGGGTTTACCGTAGCCGTGGTGGGCACAGGAATTGACAAAGTCTATCCCGCCGCCAACAAACCCCTTTTTGAGCAGGTGGCGGATCAGGGTGCGGTGGTCTCTGAATTTCCCACAGGGACGCCCCCTGAAGCCAGAAACTTCCCCATACGAAACCGGGTCATCAGCGGCTTGAGCCGGGGGGTGGCCGTGGTTGAGGCCACCCTGAACAGTGGATCGTTGATCACCGCCTCCATGGCATTGGATCAGGACCGGGAGGTGTTCGCCGTTCCCGGCAGTATCGATTCCTTTAAGAGCAGAGGGACCCATTACCTGATCAAACAGGGGGCCGGGCTCATTGAAAATGCCCATGATATCTTAATGGAATTGGGCATGGCAGGGGCGGCCTCCAGGGACAAAAGTGATCCGGGGACATCCGCGGTCCGGATGGACGAGATGGACGAGGTGGAAAAGAGGATTTACGAGCTCATTGGTCATTATCCGGTGCATATGGATCATATTGCCAGGTCCGGCGCTCTGGATCCGGGTGAGGTCTCCAGTGTGTTGATGAATATGGAATTAAAAGGACTGGTAAGACAGCTTCCAGGGAAGATGTTTGTCCGGTGATTAAGCTCAAGAAGCCATGTATCCAACCTTTTCAGGCAAAGGAAA
The DNA here is from genome assembly GCA_041685955.1 of Desulfobacteraceae bacterium. GTDB lineage: Bacteria > Desulfobacterota > DSM-4660 > Desulfatiglandales > Desulfatiglandaceae > JAIPDZ01. Next base: position 1,355 of record JAWLET010000239.1, read on the forward strand.
GTTAAATAAAGATGTCCAAAAAGCTCCTTGTCATTGAATCGCCGGCCAAGGCCAGGACCATCCAGAAATATCTGGGCAAGGATTTCCGGATAAAGGCCTCTGTGGGGCATGTAAAAGACCTTCCTGTGAGTAAGCTGGGGGTGGATATTGAAAAAGGCTTTACACCTGAATATGCCACCATCAAAGGAAAGGGGCAGATCCTAAAGGAGCTGAAGACCGCGGCAAAGGGTGCGGAGAGCATCTTTTTAGGACCGGATCCTGATCGGGAGGGGGAGGCCATTGCCTGGCATATTGCCGGAGAACTGAAACGCACGGATAAACATCTGAAAATATACCGGGTCCTGTTTAACGAATTGACTGCCAAGGCCATTCAGGAAGCCATGACCTCTCCCCAGGCATTGGACCGGGACAAGTTCGAGGCCCAGCAGGCACGCCGGATTCTGGATCGTCTGGTGGGATATCAGATTTCTCCGCTTCTGTGGAGCAGGGTAAAACGGGGATTGAGTGCCGGCCGGGTCCAGTCCGTGGCAGTCAAGATGATCTGCGATCGGGAGCGGGAGATCCGGGCCTTTGAATCCCAGGAATACTGGTCCCTGACCGCCCATCTCGAAGCCCAGGCGCCCCCGCCTTTTGAGGCCCGCTTCTTCAAGTACAAAGGCAAGAAAAAGGCCCTCAAAAATGAGGGTGAGACCCAAAAGATCATTTCCCACCTGAAAGGCGCCCCGTTCACAGTCTCCAAGGTGGTCAAAAAGCAGGCCAAGAAGAATCCCCAGCCTCCCTTTACCACCAGCCTCCTCCAGCAGGAGGCCTTCAAAAGGCTTCGGTTTTCGGCCAAAAAGACCATGAGCGTGGCCCAGACCCTGTACGAGGGGGTGGACTTGGGCCCAAGAGGGGTGGTGGGGCTGATTACCTATATGCGTACAGACTCTTTCAGGCTTTCCAACGATGCCATTTTCGAAGCCAGAAAGTATATTACCCACACCTTTGGGAACGATTACCTCCCGGCCAAACCCAGAAGGTTCAAGAGCCGGAAAGGCGCCCAGGAGGCCCACGAAGCCATTCGCCCCACCGTGCCTGAGCTTGATCCCAAATCGATTCGTTCCTTCCTGACCAAAGACCAGTCGGCCCTCTATGACCTGATCTGGAGACGGTTTACCGCCTCCCAGATGAGTCCTGCGGTGCTGGACAAGACCCAGGTGGAAATCGAGGCCAAAGAGGCCCTGTTCAGGACGTCCGGTTCAGTGGTGGTTTTCAACGGGTTTATGCTCCTGTATGATCAGGACTCCAGCAATTCGGAATCACCCCAGGAGAAGACCCCCCAACTCCCCCCGTTGCAGGAGGGAGAGGTGCTTAAATTACTCGAACTTGAACCGGCCCAGCATTTTACGCAACCCCCTCCCCGGTTCACAGAGGCCAGCCTGATCAAGGCCTTGGAGGAGAACGGGATCGGACGGCCCTCTACTTATGCTGCGATTTTGGCCAACATCAGTGGAAAAGAGTACGTGTCCATCGAAAAAGGTCGGTTTACGCCCACAGAGCTGGGGTTCCTGGTCACGGATCTGTTGATCGCCAACTTTCCTGATGTGCTGGACACCCGTTTTACTGCCCATATGGAAAGCAATCTGGACAAAATCGAGCAGGGGGAGGCCAAATGGACCGAGGTGTTGGCGGAGTTTTATGAGGCGTTTTCCAAGGATTTGGAAAGGGCCGAGACAGAGATGAAAGGGGAAGTCCCGGCCGGCATATCCTGTCCGCAGTGTGGTTGTCCCATGATGATCAAGTCGGGAAAAAACGGAATATTCCTGGCCTGTAGCGGATACCCGGAGTGCAAGTACACCTCCAATTTCACCCGGGACGAAAAGGGCGCTATTGTAGTGGAGAAACCCGCGGAAACCGGTGAGGTACAGGGGACGTGCGAGAAGTGCGGTCGTCCCATGGTGACCAAGAACGGAAAATTCGGATCCTTTGTGGCCTGTTCAGGATACCCCGAGTGTAAGAACATCTGGACCCCTGAACCCAAAAGCACGGGCGTGCCCTGCCCGGAGGAGGGATGCCAGGGAGTTCTGGTGGAAAGAAGCTCCAAAAAGGGACGCCGGTTTTACGGATGCAATCAATACCCGAATTGTCGTTTTGCCACCTGGGATCCGCCCTATGATGATGTCTGTCCCCTATGCCACACCAAGGTATTGAGTATCAAAGAGCGCAAGGGCTCGCCGCCCGTACTGGTGTGTAGAAAAAAAGGGTGTGATTTCACCAAACCGCTTCCGTCTGACTGATTCCCTTCCCTGATTGCCTCTGTGCCTCTGTCCGGTTATTTTCGCCGTCTTTGTTTTCTGGCCGCCTCTTTCCATCCCTTGGGTTTTTTTCCTTTGCGCTTTTTATCTCTCCTGGCAAGATCAGGGTCCCTCTGGGGATCCAACACAAAGGTCCCCGGTGTGGAGCTGGCAGGGATTTTTATGGCCGGTTCCTTTTTCTTTTTCTCCTGTCCCTTTTGCTGTTCAAGCATGGATTTAGGGGGTTGGGGCCCGACAATAAACTGTGCGGGAATCTCGGGGCCGATAAACAGGTCCCCAAAGGAAAAAAATGCAATCCCGGCCTGGTGAGCACTGTGGGCGCTTATCTCCAAGAGCACCGGTTCGGGATCCCGACGACGGCCCATCCTCAGGGCCATCTCTTTGGATGACGTCAGGACCACATGGCCGCCGGGGGGTGCCTTCAGCCCCTTTTCCATGACCACAAGATGGGCCTTTCGACGAACAGGGGTAAAGAGAATCTTTGAAAGGGTCTGGGCCGGGGCATTAAGATCCAGGTCCCATACCCGATTCTTCACCCGTATCTGTTTTGGTTCCGCCTCGAACAGGAATCTTTCTTCACTTACCAGGACCTCGTTGATATGGGATTGTCGCACAAAGCCCCATCCCTCTTCCTCATGAAGGGCCTTGAGGAGATCCTTGTAGGGGACGAACCCGTGGGGATCGGGGACCAGTCCGAATTCATCGGGACGGCGCCCCAGGATATAGATCAACAGTCGGCACAGGTCTTTTGTTTGGATGTCTTTCCGCTTTTTGCTCAGAATTCAACTCCGCCCGGATATCTTTTTTTACAACCCGTATATCAAACCACGTCCTTTGTCAAATGGCCGTTCCTTTCCTCTAAATATGCAGTGTACCCAGAAGAAAACCCGAAAGCACATTTTTT
>JAWLET010000025.1:0-2961 GCA_041685955.1 Desulfobacteraceae bacterium
ACCAGGAGGGCCCATGAAAAACCTTTTTAGAAAGACTATCAGTTTTCGGGTGGCTCTGCTTTTTTATGCAGTGGCCCCCCTGGTGGCGGCGTTGGGTTTAAGCGGATACCTGGCACTCCATTCTTTTGAGAATGAAGTGGAAAAGCAGATGCAGAAGGACTTGGAACTTGTGGCCCGGGCCATCCAGCTTCCCCTGAGCTATGCCCTTGAAAAGGGTCGAACGGGCAGTATCATGCAGTCCCTGGAGTCGGTTTTTGCCATTGATCGTGTATACAGTGCCTATGTGTATGACAAGGAGGGGACCGAAATCGCAAATCTGGGGTTGAGGGATCCGGAGCCGGAGACGAAACGCCTGACAAAGCTTGTTGAAGATGGAGAGCGACGCGGCGAGTACGGCAGTATTGCAGGGCGGGAGGTATATTCCTATTACGTTCCGCTGACCGATACGGCAGGGCAGATCAACGGCCTGCTGCACCTGACCCGGAGAGGCAAGGAGTTCAGAGACCATTTGGAGTCCATAAGGATGAGGGGCGCGCTCGGCCTGCTCGCCCTCTTGCTCATTCTATCGGGGGTGGTCCTGTACGGCCATCATCGAGCATTGGGAATACACCTGAACCGGCTTGCCTCGAGCATGTCCATAGTGGCCCGGGGCGAACGCGATCACAGGTTTACCCAACAAGGCCCCAAGGAGATCGTACACCTCGGGGCGAGTTTCAATAATATGCTCAACAGCATCCAGCAGGCCGAACAAGAACTCGCTGAGCAGCGCAGGACCCGGGATAAGCTGGAAAAAGATCTACGCCAGTCTGAAAAACTGGCCGCTCTTGGCAGACTCGCCGCAGGAACCGCCCACGAACTGGGTGCGCCCTTGAGCGTCATCAACGGTAAGGCCCAGCGTGCCCTTCGCAATCCACAGATCTCAGAGAAAAGCAGGCAAGCCCTGGAAGATATCCGCAAGGAAGTCACCCGGATGGATTACATCAATAAGCAGTTGCTGAATTTCACCCGCCGGAGGTCCGGCCGCTATTCTACTGCCGCCCCGTCCCGGCTGGCTGCATCTGCGGCAGCCGCCGTCCACGAAGAGGCCGCGGCGAACCATATGTCCGTGGAACTTACAGGGCCTGGTGATGCCCCGGGCATAACAGTCGATCCCGTGCGTATCGAACAGGCATTGATAAACCTTTTGAAAAACGCGGTTCAGTGTTCGAAAAATGGCAAGGTACAAATTTCATGGCGGCGGGAGGGCAAAACGGTTTCGTTTTTTGTGGATGACGATGGTCCGGGTGTCCCAATGGATATCCGCGCCAAGGTATTCGAGCCGTTTTACACCACCAAACAGGTCGGGCAAGGTACAGGACTGGGTTTGGCCGTGGCTTATGCAGTTGCCGAAGAACATAATGGCAGCATAGCAATTTCCGACAGTCATCTCGGCGGGGCATGTTTCAGGCTGGATTTACCTGTGAATAGTGAAGAGGAGATCAAAAGGGTCAAAAATGACAAAGGAAGATCCGGATAAAGGACTGGTATTAATCGTTGAGGACGATAAATCTCTTGGCTCGCTGTTGCTCGAGGAGGTGGAGGACTCCGGCCTGGAAGCGCACTTGAGGTCCAGCGCCGAGGAAGCCGTCACACACATGGAGAAATGGTGGCCTGATCTGGTGGTGTGTGATCTGAGACTGCCCGGCATGGACGGTCTGACCTTTTTGAGAAAGGTGAATGAAAAGGTGCCTGACGCTGCACCCGGATTTCTGATCATCACGGCCTTCGGCACCATTCCCAAAGCCGTGGAGGCCCTGAAGGCCGGAGCTGAAGACTTCCTGACCAAGCCCCTGGATCTGGAGCACTTCATGCTGTGCATCAGGCGCATACTGGAGAGAAAGCGTCTCAGAGATACGGTCCATCAGATGAGGGGCCTTCTCACGCCAGACAGCTTTCACGGGATATACGGCCAAAGTGCGACCATGCGGCTTTTGTTTGATCAAATACGGCGTGTGGCCAGGGCCCAGGGGCCGGTCCTGATCTTCGGGGAGAGCGGATCGGGCAAGGAATTGGTCGCCAGGGCCATCCACAAGGAGAGCCCGCGTCGAGACAGCCCCTTTTTGCCCGTCAACTGCGCCGGGATCCCCGAGCAGTTGATGGAGAGCGAGTTTTTCGGCCATGCGGCCGGTTCGTTCACCGGGGCCCAGCGAAGCCGCCAGGGGCTGTTTGCCGAGGCCGAAAACGGCTCCCTGCTGATGGATGAAATATCGGAAATGCCGCTTTTTCTCCAGGCCAAGCTCCTGCGTATCCTCCAGGACGGAAAACTGAGGCGGGTGGGGGACAACCGGGAATACCAGGTGGATGTTCGGGTTTTGGCCGCAACGCACAGGAACCTCGAGGAAGAAGTCCGGCAAGGACATTTCCGGGAGGACCTTTTTTTTCGCATGGAGACCTTTACGGTGAGAGTCCCTCCGCTCAGGGAACGGGGAGAGGATCTCGAATTGCTCACAGGCAGGTTTCTGCGGCAGTTCTCCCTGGCCATGGACAAGAGGCTCAAGGGGTTCTCTCCCAGGGCGTTGGACCTGATTGCCAGCTATCCCTTTCCCGGCAATGTGCGCGAGCTCCGTAACGCGGTGGAAAGGGCGGTAGCCTTTGCGTCGGGAAGCTGGATCCGAACCGAGCATTTGCCGGCGAGGATAAGGGAACACCAGTCTGAGAGAAAAAAACCGCCCACCTTCGTGCGCGGTTTTGTGGGGCAAGAAGACGAGTTGCCTCCTCTCGCCGAGGTAGAGAGGCGCTATATTCAACATGTTATAAATAAAGTGGACGGAAATAAACGTCGGGCCGCTTCCATCCTGGGGATCGGACGCAGGACGCTCTACCGCCGCCTTGGAGAGGAAGCACAGGCCGGGTAGGATAAGATGGCGAATCATGCTTTTAGTGTGATCCAGCGATAAATGAAAAATGTCGGCATAAATGTTT
>JAWLET010000025.1:3061-20199 GCA_041685955.1 Desulfobacteraceae bacterium
CTGCCGTCCTGGCTGCGAGTGAAAGAAGTCGGGCAGTTGAAACAGGTTGTGGCCGAGCTGATTGTCGTTATTATTTTTGTGCTTTTTCTTCGAGTGGCTTTGCAAGTTTTTCAAGATCAACATCAGCATGCCACCAAAGATGTCCTGATTAAGCAGACGTGTATGGGGCCACAGCAAGTGAAAATCTGAACAACAGCGTTCGGACTTTCAGCTAAAGACAAACGAGGACAAAAATGAAGGAACTTGTGACGTCGCGAAGGGTAATGTGGGGAGACCTGGATTCTCTCGGTATCGTTTTTTACCCGCGATACTACGAATGGATCGATGCTTGCGGGCACCTTTTCTTTGAGTACATCGGACTGAGGCTCAACGACCTCTGGGACAACAGAGGTATTCTTTTCGGGCTGGTGGAGACCTCCTGCAAATATGTTAGCCCCGGCCGTTATCATGATGATATGGAGATCGTGACGGCGGCCTATGAATTGAAACGCAAGACTATCGGGTTGAGGCACGTCATCAGGCGCGCTCAATCCGGTGAACTCATGGTGGAGGGGAATGAGACACGCGTGTGCCTGGATTGCCGGGATCCCAAGAAATTACATACCGTGGCCATTCCACAAGATATTGCGGAGATCCTGGAGAAGGTTATATAGGGGGGTGGGAATTTATCCTGATGTCCGGAACCGAAATCATTGGCCAAAAGAGAGGCTGTATGCTCGATCCAACGTTTGGTATAAATCAGGACTGCGCGGCTTGGACCTGAGGTGATAGGGTGCCGTACGTCACTGGTTTTGCCGCAGAGGCACTGAAGCAAAAATACTTGCCGAAAACCGGCGGGAATGGAAGTGGACATGAAATGTCAGTCATGGAAAGGACGAATACCAATATGGTTGATAGCAATTCAGATAACCAAGACCCTTTTTCACGTTTTTTTGAACCCCGAAATATCGCCGTCATCGGTTCCCTCAAGGAGGGGGGGTTCGGCGGATATGTGGTCATAAAATCCTTATTGGAGGCGGGCTATCACGGCAACATATTTCCCATCAATCCGGGCTATCCAGAGGTCTTGGGTGTAAAATCCTACCCGTCCGTGAAGGACGTCCTCGAGCCCATAGATATGGCCCTGATTATGATCAACGCCAGGCATGTGGCCGCCGTGATGGAGGAGTGTGCGCAAACCGGGATTCGGGCGGTGATTGTGGTGGCCGATGGGTTTGCCGAACGGGATGCTGCGGGCGCCAAACTTCAGGATGAGATCGTGGCCATGGGCAAAAAACAGGGGATTCGCATTATCGGACCCAACACGGCCGGCATCGCCAACACCCAAAATGGCCTGAATCCCTGCCCTTATGATGCGGGATATTATCGTTTTCCAAAAGGACCGGTGGCCATCTGCGCCCAGTCCGGCATGATCAATCCCCAGGCCTTTGCCTATCCCCAAATGCGCTTCGGCGTCAGTAAGATCTGTGATTTTGGAAACAAGTGCGACCTGGATGAAGCCGATCTTCTGGCATACCTGGAGCAAGACAATACCACTCAGGTGATCAGTATGTATGTGGAGAGCATTCGAGACGGGCGGAGGTTTCTAAAAATGTGTGAGCGGGTGTCCGCCCAAAAGCCGATCCTGGTCTTGAAACTGGGAACCACGGCAGCAGGGGCGGAAGCCTCTAAATCGCATACAGGTTCCATGGCCGTGGATGATGCTATTTTTGATGCGGCATGCGCTCAGGCCGGGGTGCTGCGGCTTCAGGAGTTCGATGAACTGTTTGAGCTTCCCAAGATTTTCGCCTCCCAGCCCCTTCCCAGAGGAAATCGGTTCGCCATGGTCAGCTTTACCGGGGGGGTGGGGGTGGTGGCAGCGGACCAGGGGGGCAGATACGGGCTTGAGATGACCGGGTTGTCGTCTGAAACCGCCGCCGCGTTGGATGAGATATTTCCCGGCTTGGGCGGGAATCCTGTGGATCTGGGACCCATGATCCCAATGGTCAAAGATTTTTCTTTGGTCTATTCCAAGATTCTCAAGTCTGTTCTGGATGACGGCCCTGTGGACGCCCTGTTCAATGTATTGTGGGCCGATGCCCATGGAAACAACACCAAGGCTTATCTGGAGACCTATGAGGCATTAAAGGGCGCGGCTCAAAAACCGGTGATCACATGGGTCTATGGGCCCAATCCTGCCTCGATCCTTGATTTGTCCGAGAAGGTGGAAGAACTGGGATTTCCGGTATTTTCATCGCCTGAGCAATGCGTCAAGGCCCTGGGGCTGGCCGCAAAATACGCAGCCTTCAGACAAAGTCGGTAGAGAGTAAACCCAAAAGGAGGGAATAAGATTATGGAAAAGCCCATTGCCCATTTCTGGGAGCATCGTTTGGCGGATCTTAAAGCGGCGCTGGAAAAAAACAACTTTGAGGTCTTTCTGGCGGAAGACACCTTGGATGCCAGCCGGATGGTACAGGAAAAAATCATCCCCAGAACCGGTGCCAAAAGTGTCTCATGGGGAGGATCCATGACGTTCATGGCCACAGGCCTTTACGATGTCCTCAAAGGGGATCCGGATATGGAGGTCCTGGACACGTTCGACAAGTCGCTCACCCCGGAGGAATCCCTGGCGCTTCGAAGGAAATCCCTTTTGGTGGATCTTTTCATTACCGGGACCAACGCGGTCACCGAAACCGGGGAATTGGTCAACCTGGACATGTATGGAAATCGTGTGGCGGCCATCACCTTCGGGCCCCAGCATGTGATTGTGCTCATCGGTCGAAACAAGGTGGTTCCCGATCTGCAGGCGGCCATGGATCGTATCAAGGGCTATGCCGCGCCGGTGAATGCCATGCGGCTGGACAAAAAGGCCCCCTGCGTCAAGACCGGCTGGTGCGAGGAATGCAACAGCCCGGATCGGATCTGTAACAGCTGGACCATTACCCAGAAATCCTTTCCCAAGGGACGGATTAAGGTAGTGCTCATCAACGAAGCGGTGGGATTGTGACAGTGGGGATGAACCGGCCCTTTATCATGCATCGGGGTGGGCCGCTTTACTTTCAACCCCCTCATGAATGGCATGTGAATACCTTCGCGGGTGTCGGTGATTCAGCACCTGTCGAAGACGTGGGGGCCATGGTTGAGGCGGCCCTGAATACGCCGGTGAAATCATCCCCGTTGCGTACCTTGGTGAGCGCTTCCAGCAAAGTGGCGCTTTTGGTGGAGGACCTTACCCGGGCCTCCCCCAAGGCACAGGTCACAAAGGCGGTACTCCGAGCACTGGGGAAAGCCGGTGTTTCACAGGACCATATCGTGGTGGTCATCGCCCTGGGGACCCATCGCGCCCTGACCCAAGCGGAGCTTCTGGCCACTTTCGGCCAGGATGTAATGGGACACTACCAGGTCCTCAATCACGATTGCCATGCTCCGGATCTGGTACCTGGAGGGCGCTTGAATTCGGGCCGGGTGGTGCGGGTACACCCCGCTGTTCATGATGCGGATGTGAAAATCGGGATCGGTTCCATCTTTCCCCACCCCATGAATGGATTTGGAGGCGGCGGAAAGATCCTTTTCCCCGGCGTAGCTGATTTTGATTCCATTTTGGCGCATCATCTTCAATACACCTTTGATCCGGGTGCAGGTCTGGGAAAGATAGAGGGCAACCCCTTTTATGAAGCAGTGTGCCACATCGCCGAGTCGGTCGGGCTGGATTTTATTGTCAACAGCATCCTGGACCGCAGGGATCAGCTCTTTGCTCTGGTGGCCGGGGACCCCGTGCATGCCCACCTGTCCGGGATTGAAGTCAGCAAATCAATCATATCCCAGGACTTCCATGAAAAGGCGGATCTCACCCTGACCACCTCCTTTCCGTATATGGAGGGTCCTCAGATCGTAAAAGCCCTGGCCCCGGCCGCCATGATTACCAAACAAGGCGGGTGTATTATCCTCAGCACAGAATGCGAAGGGACCCTTCCCGAGCCCTTTATCGAAAGTTTTGAGCGGTTCCACGCCACTTATGGTCAAAACCTCCTGAAGGGGGTTCTGGCTCACTTTAATTCAGGCCGGCTCATCATGGAAACGGGGGCCATCGATTACAACATGGCCCTTGCAATGACGCTGGCCATTATGGATCGATTCAAGATTATACTGGTCTCAGAGGATATTCCCAGGGCTACAGCTGAAAAAATGGGATTTATATACGCCCGCGACCTGGCCCAGGCCTTTGCCCTCAGCAGTTCATTGTGTTCTCAGCCCGATGTGCACATTATCGCGGCAGGGGGCGTTATTCTGCCGGTGGTTTGATGGGGGGCGGAAGGGTGTATGCCGAGATCGGCATTGGGCGGAGGTCTTATACCAGCAGATATTTTTTCCTGATTTCTTCGTTGGCTTTCAGTTCTTCAACACGGCCATGATAGCGGATGGCTCCATTGTCGATAATGTATCCCCTGTCACTCAAATCGAGGGCCACCTTTTGATTCTGCTCGGCCAACAGCACGGTAAGACCGGTATTTCGAAGCCGGCTGATTTGCTCCTCCAGGGTGCGGACCACCATGGGGGCCAGTCCTTCTGTGGGCTCATCCAGCAATAGGAACTCCGGGTTGGTCATCAGGGCCCGAGCAATGGTCAGCATCTGTTGTTCACCACCGCTGAGAAAACCGGCCTTTCGAGACCTAATGTGCTCCAAGGCTGAAAAGAATTCATAAGCCCTTTCTCGGTCCCAATGCCGGGTCCCGCCTTCGGGGACCCGCTCAGAGATCTCCAGGTTCTCGTCCACACTCAAATCGGCAAACACGCGCCGGTCATCCGGAACATACCCAATACCGAGACGTACTGTGCGATAGGGCTTTATGCCGGTTATATTGGTCCCCCTGTACTCGATTTTTCCCTGGCGGGGGGGGGACATGCCCATGATGCTTCGCAGGGTGGTGCTCTTCCCGGCCCCGTTTCTTCCGAGCAGGCAGACAATTTCCTGCTCAGAGACGGTTAGGGACACGTCAAAGAGGATATGACTCAGCCCGTAGTAGGTGTGGATTCCCTCGATCCGGAGCATCAGGTTGAATCCCCCAGATAGGCTTCCTGAACCAATTCGTTGTTCTTCACGGTTTCGGGATCTCCTTCGATAAGGGACTTTCCCTGCTGCATGACCATGATACTGTTGGCGATGGAAAATACCAACTCCATGTCGTGTTCGCAAAAAAGGATGGTGAGTCCCAGTTCAGAGGTCAGCCGATTAATGAGTTTGATGGCCGCTGCGGTTTCCTCGGGGCTCATGCCGGCCGTGGGCTCATCCAGGATCAATAGCTCCGGATCATTCCCCAAGGCAATGGCGATCTCCAGGACCTTCTGATCCCCGTGGGACAAGGCCCCGCTCACCCCATCGGCCTTTTGGGTCAGCCCCACATTGTCCAGGATCTCCCAGGTTTCCCGCAGCGCCTGGTTCCTGGCAGGAGAAAACAATCTATAGGTCTTTTTAAGGCGGGAAAGGACCGCTACCTGTACATTTTCAAAAACCGTGAGCCTGCTGAAGATATTCACCACCTGAAACGAAAGGCTGATGCCCTTTCGGCATACTTCATAAGGCGGGAGAGAGGAGATGTCTTCTCCCTTAAACAGTATTTGTCCCTGATCCGGATGAAGGTGACCCGTAATAAGCTTGAACAGGGTTGTTTTGCCGGCGCCGTTGGGTCCGATAACGGCAACAACCTCCCCTTTTTTTACTGTCAGGTCCGTATCATTGACCGCCATGAATCCGTCAAAAGATTTGTTGACCGACTCTACGCTGAGCATATTCATTTCTCCACCGACATGGCCTGCTCCCGAGACGTAAAGCGTTCCAGGAAAAACCCAAGAACCCCTTCAGGCAGGAAAAAGATGAGCAGGATCAGAATAACCCCCATGATCAGGGTCCAATATTCGGTGTACATGCCGACAAAAGTCTGTAGGCTCACCACAATGCCCGCCCCCACCATGGGGCCCAAAAAGGTGAACCATCCACCCAGAAGGCACATAATCAGGATTTCCAGGGAAAGGGTCCAGAACATGAGGTCCGGAAATACGGATCCCTCCACAGTGACGAACAGGGTGCCGGCGACGCCGCCAAAAAAGGCTGCGATGGTCAAGCCCATAAGCTGATGCCGTTTGACATTGACCCCGATGGTTTCGCTTCTCTCCGGATTGTCTCGAATGGCCTGAAAGATCCGTCCAAAAGGGGAATTGATGATCAGGTACATAAGGATCAGGCACAGGGCGGTGATGATCAGGGTGAAGTAATAGGCCCCGTTGATGGAGGAAATAAGATCGGGAACAAGGATGCCATGAAGCCCGTCATCTCCGCCGGTGAATGAATACCATCGATACACAATGGCCCATACCAAAGAGCCCAGGGCGATTTGCAGCATAGCGAAGTAGAGTTTGGAGAGCCGGACGCATATGACCCCTATAATGACGCCCACCGCGGCAGCGACCACAGGTCCGATGATAAATCCCATCCACGGAGAAAGATTCGTTTTGATTATGGTAAGCGCACAGGCGTATGCGCCCACACCATAGAATACGGCATGGTGAAACTGGTACATACCCCCATATCCGACGACCATATTGAGGCTCGTGGCCAATAGGCCGGTGAGCAGGATGATTGCTGTCAGGTAAATATAAAACCGATCCAGAAAAAACGGCAATGCACCCAGCAGGATCAAAAGGGCTACAGCCACCCCGAAAGAACGTTTATTTATGGCAGCGGCAAACAACACACACTCCTTACCATGTGGATTTCAAGAGCCCGTGGGGCCGAAACATCAACACCACCACCACCGCGATATAGGGGAAAACAATGGCAAACTGCGGCCATACCAGAATCCCTATGGAATCGGTGAGACCGAAAATCAGGGCCCCCAAGAGGGCCCCCCAGATGTTGCCCAGCCCCCCGATAATGACGATCAAAAATGCCTCGATGATGATGGCATGGTCCATGCCCTGGGTAATGTTCTGGGTGGGTGCCACCAGGGCCCCGCCCAGACCGGCCAGAAAACATCCGATGATAAATACCGCCGCAAACACCCAACTCACATTGATTCCCACAGCCCCCACCATTTCCCGGTCCACGGCAGCGGCCCGGGAAATCTTCCCGATCTTGGTCTTGTTGGTCAGAAACCAGAGTCCGAAGGCCACCAGGGGGCCGATCAGGAGAAGGAACACATTATAGCGGGGGAACGGGAGCCCAAATATGGCGAAATAGCCCTGTAAAATAGGAGGGGCTGAAAGAGACCGGTAATCCGATCCCCATACCAGTTTGACCAGGTCTCCAAACACCAGCATAAATGCAAAAGTGAACAGGAGCAGCATGAGATGCTCCCGCTCGTAGAGGCGGCAAAACAATCCGCGTTCCACAATCAGACTGATGAGGGCCACCCCGAGCGGGGCGACCACCAGGGCCAGCCAGAAGCCCAGAGGGGAGCCACCCAGGGCCATGGCCACGCTATAGGCAAAGAAGGCTCCAATCATATACAGGGAGCCGTGAAAAACATTAGGGATGCGCAAAACACCCAGTACCAGGCTCAACCCGGAGGAGACAATAAACAGAATGGTGGTCTTGCTGAGTCCCACCAGGATCTGCTGGGAAAAGGCTGCCCATGTGATAGTAGAGGTCATGGCAATCAGGTTCTTATACGGTCCATGCTGACTTCTCTAAGTTACCGCTTCCCTTCAGCTATTCTCCCCTGGCCTTCTTGATCTCCTCGATGCTGGGCATGACATCTTCAGCTGGAATAGTGATGATATCGCTGGCAATCAGGAAGTCATATTCGGGAACCTTCTTGGTAACTCCCATGAACATGGGAAGCATGGCCTGATGATCATAGGCCCGCATGGTGACCTCTCCCACCGGGGTATCCACTGCCATTCCTTCAATGGCATCGATAAATTTTTCCGTATCCACTTCCCCGGCCTTTTCAAAGGCCTTTTTGAAAAATTGGCCCGCCATATAGCCATATACGGCCCCTACGGCCGGATACCGGTTATAGGCCTTCCGGAAGTCCTTTACAAATTGTTGATTTGCCTTGGTTTTGGGATAGTAGAAGAAATAGTTGGAGGTCCCGATCACCCCTTCCGGCGCATCAAGTCCCAAGGGTTTGAGCGTGGCCAGTTCCGTGGCCGTGTGCATGAAAAAAGGCACCTTTTTATTAAACCCGGTGGTCTTGGCCGCTTTCAAAAATGGGACGCAATCCCGGCCGCCGGTGGCAATAATGACGGCGTCCGGTTTGGCAGATAGGATGGCCGTAATGTACGGGGTGAAGTCGGGTTCTCCCACCTTCCACCAGGATTCTCCCAGCAACTTCACGTCCGGTTTACTCTTTTTCAAATTGTTCCAGACGCCGTCGGCAATGGCATGGCCGTACTCATAATCATCTCCGGCGATCCAGTATTTCACAAAGGGATGTTTGGCCAGCCCCGAGGCTGCGGCCTTGCCGGCCATGGCCGTGTTTTCCGTAAGAGAGAACACATAGCGATGACCCGCCTCTCCTGTAATTTTGCTGCTCTTGGAGAAGGTGGCGAAGAAGGGGATCTTTTCTTTTTGGGCCAGATTGGATATGGCCAGGGCCAGCGCACTGTTGATCGTGCCCATCAGAATATCCACATTCTCTCGCATAATCAACTCTTTGGCAGCACTCACTCCGATGTTCACCTTGAACTTGCTGTCCCGGGTGGTGAATTCGATCTTTTTTCCCAGAATCCCGCCTTGGGCATTTATGTTGTCCACCGCCAATTGAAACGCATCCCGGACATCATTGGTATAGGTGCTCGGAGGTCCGCTGTAACAGTCTACGATTCCCACCTTGATGGTATCTCCTGCCAGGGCGCCGGGCACGGCATAGACAAAAAACAGGCCCAGGGTAATGGCAATCAGCCAAATGGATTTTTTCATTTTAAACCCCTTTCATGCTTAAGTTAAAAATGAGTTTCGACCCTTAGTACATCACACTTGAGATATTTGCTACACCACTCCCCGCATCCCTGTCAAGGGATATGTTTTTCCTCGGGCAAAACAATAAAGTTCACTTCAACATAAGGGTATTCCCATAGACCCACAACAGGGACTGCCCATGGACGTCATTTCCATATCACCTGGTCATTTTTGATTGGGGAGATGACGCGGTGGGTAAAAAGTATTTGCTGTTTTTTGGGTTGACGAAGGTAAGGGTTCTATGGTTGATTAATAGAAAAAAATCAAACCAGCCTTGGGTGTGCGGGAGATGTATTATGACCGAAAGACACGAGACAGAAAAAGAGGAAACCGATTTTTTTGAGGATATCTCCGATGAACTGGGTTATCCGCCCGAGGATAAAACAGCGCGGCGAACCACCCGTTCGAACGATGCCAGTGTCAGTCCCAGGCTGATCATGGCCGGATGTGTGGGGGCGGTTGTTCTCATCGCTTTGATTGCTTTTTTCTTTGCCGGCGGTTCAGAGGTGTCCAAAAATGATCTAACCATTTTGAAGCGCGGGCTGGACCGGATTGAGATCCGGTTGGGTCAGCTGGAAGGGCTTGATGAGCGGATTGACGGCCTGGAAAAAGAGGTGAAAAATATCCGGGCATCGGTCAAAAACGCGGTCTCCAGAATAGACAGTGCCCAAAAGACAAGCACCGCCCCCCCACCGTCCACAGACACAGACCGGCATTATACAGTTCGCTCCGGCGACAGCCTTTACAGTATTGCCAAGAGCCATGGCCTATCAGTGGACAAGTTGTGTAAGCTCAACAACATGACCCCGAAAAAGGCGATCCAGCCCGGGCAGCGGCTGGTGGTTTCCCCATAAGATCAGGAGTAATCGCAGGGGTTCACGCGGTTATCCGCTCCTCATAGGTTTCCTGTAAGGCCTCCACGAGACAGGTCAGGGTATTGTTTACCGGCGCCGAAATCCCCACCTTTTCAGCTTCTCTGACTATGGCGCCGTTTATAAAGGCCACCTCTGTGGGTTTTTCGGCCAGGATATCCTGCAACATGGAGGCTACATTCTCAGCGGTGGCCCGGCATACCTCCACCACCCGTTTGAGAGGTTCCGAATAGGGGAGTGTGATTTCCTTGGATTCGGCCACCTGCACTGCCTCTTCCACCGCCTTTTCCATAAGTCTTTGGGTGCCTTTGATCTCAGGGAGGCGTCCGTTTTTGAGCCGGGTAATGGCGGTCAGGGCGTTGATGCCCACATTCACGATCAATTTACCCCAGATCAGACCTTCCACCTCCTCAGTGGCCCGGGTATCAAACCCGGCTTTCTGAAATGCTGAAACCATTTTTGTTACCGGATCTTCAGTCCCCTGAGCGGTTCGTGCCGGGCCGATGAGCGTTTCCCCTTTTCCCGCATGCCTGGCATGCCCCGGGGCAATAAGGGTGGCCCCTTCTGAAGTCACCCCCCCGTATACCCTGCCCGCTCCCAGGATCTCTTGAAGGATTTCCAGGTTGCCGAGACCGTTTTGAAGGGTGAGAATGTTGGCCTGGGGGGGAAGCCAGCCTGCAAGGTCATTGGCTGCTGGTCTGGTTTGAGTGGCTTTTACGCAGATGAGGACCACATTGATGGGATCTGTGATGGCGGTGGTGACCACAGGGATCTGAACTGCTTTTTCTCCGGTGAGCCCCTCCACACGGATCCCCTTTTTCCGAAGGAGTTCGGCCCGTTCGGCCTTATGGTCCAGTAAGGTGACCGGATGTCCGGCCTTGTTCAAAAGGACCGAAAATAAAGTGCCCATGGCACCGGGACCTACCACCAGGAAATGCATTTCCGCCTCCATGCGTTCAACTTTGGGTCGGGGTCATATTTTTTCGGCCTCTTCCGCCTTCATGGTGAAACTATGCTCAGGTCCGGGGAAGGTACCGCTTTCCACTTCTTCTTTGTATTGAATCAATGCCTTTCGCACCATAGGCGCCAGATTGATATACTGCTTGACCATTTTGGGGACAAACCTCTCGAAAAGTCCTACCAGATCGTGATAGACCAGCACCTGGCCGTCACAGTCCTTGCCGGCGCCGATGCCGATGGTGGGAACGTTCAGTGCCTCGGTGATTCTGGCGGCCACGGCGTCAGGGATGCACTCCAGTACGATCATAAAGGCCCCTGCGCTTTCCAGCTCTTGTGCGGATTCAACCAGTTCCCTGGCGCCTTCGGCGTCTTTCCCCTGGACCTTGAATCCGCTCAGTTTGGTGGCGGTCTGAGGGGTCAATCCGATATGGGCGCAGACCGGAATGCCTGCAGTGACGATGGCCCGGACCACCGGGGCCATTTCCGTGCCTCCCTCCAGCTTTACGGCATCACATCCGGCCTCTTTTATGAAACGGCCTGCATTAAACACCGCCTTTTCCGGACTGACCTGATAAGACATAAAGGGCATATCCCCAATCACAAAACTGTGTGCTGCGCCCCGGACCACGGCCTTGCAGTGATGCAGCATCTCATCCATGGAGACCGGTACCGTGGAATTGTGGCCCAGGACCACCATGGCGAGGGAATCTCCCACTAGAATGGAATCCATTTCTGCCTGGTCCACCAGGCTGGCAGTGGGGTAGTCATAGGCCGTCATCATGGTGATCTTTCGACCCGCTTCCTTTTTTTGCATGAAATCACTGATGGTGACTTTTTTACGTTCCATTTTTTTCCTCCATTGCTACGCTTTTGCTTGTTTGATCAGGAACCCAAAACAGAAAAAGGCCCCTCGGTGGGACCGAAAGACCCTTTATCAGAACTTCAGATATAATTCAGACCTCACAGTTAACCATTGAAAGGTCTGTCCGTATCGCTCTGACCGTCCCGGTCCCTGTTTCAACCGATCCAGGCGGTTTTACATCAAAAAAATGAATGTCTCAAGATCATAATCCGGCACAACTTCAGAGTATCCGCCCCTACTCAATTAAGAGATCAGATCCCATTCGACCGTTCAGAAAATATTTACCCCACACCCGTGGCCTTGTCAATGAATTTCTGGGATATGCGTTCGTCCCCCCTGCCACTTGAATCCTACAAATCCGTGATAAACCATACACGGCTATTCCGGAAGAATCCCCGGCCCAATTTTGTGATTGAATAGATTTTTAAGGCATGTATAATATAAAAATTTGATGCGAGGGAAAGGATAAGCGGTGATGTTGTGGCACAGATAGATGCATTTTTCAAGCTCATGAACGATCAGGGGGCTTCGGACCTTCATCTGGTCTCCGGACAGCAGCCTGTGCTGCGGGTGCAGGGTGAGATGGAACGGGTCAAGTACAAGGCGCTTGACAATGACAGCCTCAAGTCCATGCTGTATGAAATCGCTCCTGAGGAAAAGGTGAAGGTTTTCGAGGAATCCGGGGATGTGGATTTTGCCTATGAGATCCCCGGCCTGGCCCGGTACAGGGTTAATTTTTTCCAGCAGAAGAATGGCATCGGTGCGGTGTTCAGGGAGATTCCGTCCACCATCCTGACCTGTGAACAACTGGGATTGCCCCCGGTGGTGGCCAAGCTGGCCACCCTGCCGCGGGGACTTGTCCTGGTGACCGGTCCCACCGGCAGCGGGAAATCCACCACCTTGGCGGCCGTCATAGATGAGGCCAACAGGACCCGTAAAGACCATATCCTTACGGTGGAAGATCCCATCGAATTTGTCCACAAGAGTGCCAGGGCCATTGTGAACCACCGGGAAGTGGGGCTTCATACAAAATCTTTTGCCGCGGCCCTTCGCGGTGCCTTGAGGGAAGACCCGGACATTATTCTGGTGGGGGAAATGCGGGATTTAGAGACCATTTCACTGGCCATTGAGGCCTCATCCACCGGTCACCTGGTCTTTGGGACCCTTCACACCACCAGCGCAGCCAAGACGGTGGACCGGGTCATTGAAGTCTTTCCTGAAAATCAGCAGGAACAGATCAGAAATACCCTTGCCGATGGTCTCAGGGCCGTGGTGGCGCAGAATCTTTTCAAACGCATCGACAAAAAGGGCCGGGTGGCCGCCCTGGAAATCATGATCGCCACGCCTGCGGTGAGGAATCTTATTCGGGAGGGAAAGACCTACCAGATTCCCTCCATGATCCAGACCGGCAAGAAATTCGGGATGCAGACCCTGGATGATGCCATCATGACCCTATTGACCAAAAGGATGATAAGCCCGGATGCCGCTTATGCCAAATCCAATGACAAGGAAAAATTCCGCCCCTATCTGAAGCAGGCACCTGCTGATTTTACCGAGGTATAAAGGAGATCCGGTTATGCGACAGCAACAGTTGGATTTTATCCTCACCACCATGTTGAGCGCTTACGATGACGCATCAGACCTGAACTTTACGGTGGGCAAACCCCTTCAGGTGGAAAGCTATGGAGAATTGAAACCGGTGGAGGTCAAGCCGGCCATCCAAAAACTGACCCCTTTTCAGGCGGAAACACTGGCCCTTAATCTGATTAATGGAGACCGTCGGTTGACCCGGATCCTCTTAACCGAGGGATCATGTGATTCATCCTATCAACTGTTTGGAAAGGCCCGGTTCAGGGTAAACATCTTTTCCCAGAAGGGATTTTATTCCACGGTCATGCGGCAGTTGGCCACAAAAGTGCCCACCATCGAGGAGTTGGGGCTGCCGACGGCCTTTTCCAAGATGAGCGAAGAGCGGAACGGGATTATCCTGGTTACCGGCGCCACCGGGACCGGGAAGACCACCTCTTTGGCGGCCCTGCTTGACCGCATAAACGAGTCCAAGGCGGTGCACGTGGTGACCCTGGAGGACCCGGTGGAATATGAGCATTCCCAAAAGAAGGCCACCTTCAACCAGCGGGAGCTGGGTATCGATTTTGAGACCTTTTCCATTGGGTTAAGGGCTGCGTTGAGACAGGCCCCCAAGGTGATTCTGGTGGGGGAGATGAGGGACCGAGAGACGGTGGAAATCGCCCTTTCAGCCGCAGAGACAGGACACCTGGTGTTGAGTACCCTTCACACCGTGGATGCCGGCCAGACCATCAACCGGATCGTGGCCATGTTTGAGCAGAAAGAAGAGAGACAGATTCGGATTCGCCTGGCAGATACCCTGCGATGGATAGCCTGCCAGCGCCTCCTTCCCAAGGTGGGCGGGGAGCGCATCGCCGCCTTTGAGATCATGGGGTCGAATCTCAGGGTAAAGGATTCCATTTTGAATGGGGAATCCGAAGGAAAGACCTTTTATGAGATCATCGAAGCAAGTCAGCCCTTCGGCATGATGACCTTTGACCAGTGTATTGCTGGGCATTACCAGCAGGGCCTGGTTACCGAGGAAACCGCCATGAGTTATGCATCCAGAAAGGGTATCGTGGGTCGGGCCATCGATAGCATCAAGTCGGCCAAGGGCGAAAAAACCACCACCATCGAAGGGTTGGCCATTGACACGGATTACGGCAAAACAAGAAGGCATTGACCCACTTGATGAGGGGGCAGACGTAATGGAAATTGTATGCGAGAATTGCAGTGCCAGACTGAATATACCGGACCATAAGATTCCGGAAGGTCAGCGCGTGCGCATCAAATGCCCCAAATGCGGGGCCAGGCTCACCATCGAACCCCGCGAGAAGAATATGCTGAATACCCATGTGCCGAGTGAAGCGCCTTCGGCCCCAGAGGATATCGGGGGGGGCGAGCCTGCGGAAGACATGGGACTCCAATTTTACGGCGAGGATGAAAAGCTGGCCCTGATACTGGACCTTGACACCCCGGACCAAGATATCTTAAAAAAGGTGCTCTCGGAATTGGGATACAGGTGTCTAATGGAGGCAGATGCAGAACAGGCGTTGAAAAGGATGCATTTATATGTCTTTGATCTGGTCTTTCTAACCGACGGTTTTGCCAATGTTCCTGTGGAACAGAGCCCGATCATGCACTACATCAATCGGCTTTCCATGTCTGTCCGCCGCCGCATGTTTCTGGTGCTCATCAGTACCCGCTTCAAGACCATGGATCGTATGACCGCTTTTGCCATGAGCGCCGATCTTGTGGTAAACAAAAAGGATGTAGCGAACTTAAACCGCATATTGGATACGGCGATTTCTGATCATGAAAAATTTTACAAGGTCTTCATGGATACGCTCAAGGAGATCGGCAAGGCGTGACCGCTGAAGGAGTCTATGGATATAGCCGATCAATATCGACTGAGAATAAGGCATTGTGTGGGAACCATCATCGACGTACACTCGAGCATCAACAGGGAGTATGATAACGCCCAACTGGTTTCGGATTTCCAGGATCTTGAAAAGGCCATTGAAGGCCTGGATATGAGTCTGGTTTCAGAGGGGGATATTCTCATGGTGGAACAGGCCACCAACGCACTTTTGGGGGAGTTCAAGACCCTTTTTGAAACCGGTATGCTGGGTCCGGTTTGCGGGCAGGCCCTCAATTGACGGTTGCACAAAACCTGCTTCGGTTTTTTACCGCACTCCCGAGGGCTCAATTCGGCACCCCAGTAGTTTCGCACCGCTCATTCGCCCCAGCATTTTTTCCCATATCCCTTTCAGAAGGTCAATGTTGTCAATCTCACCCAGGGCCCACAGTGATCCCCCGGCCCCGGCCCCGCAGAACCTGGCGCCGCAACCGGCGTTTTGGGCCGCTTCTACCAGCGCCTTCGTGTTTTCATCCAGGGCCTGGGGGGTGATTCTCTGCCTCACGGCCATCTCTGCCCGAAGCATGCGGGCGGCCCCGTTCCAATCCTGTGCCTGGATGGCCCGGCTTAGCCGGTGAACGATTTGGTTTGCCGTTATCCATCCCGTCCTGGTTTGGCCTGATAAAAAGCCCGCTACCCAGTGGAGGTTGGTGGATGCAGAGGTGTGCGTTTTTCCGCTGTAGGCCACCAGAAGCCTGCGGGAAAGCGCCTTCAGCCCTTGCTTGTTTAGAAGCGGGATCCGCTTGAAGGGGGCGGTGCGGTTGCCGTACTGCCAGACCCACTGATTGGCCCCCCCGTAGACTGCGGCCGCCTGATCCTGCATGCCGCAGTTGCCGCCGCCAATACCGTCTTCTAAGTGATAGGCCAGATGGAGGATTTCCCTTTTGGAGAGGGGAGGCCGATCCAGACGCCGGCCCAGGTTCGAAAGGGCCTTTATCAGGGCCACCAGGGCCGTACTTGAACCGCCGAGCGCGGATTTTACCGGGGATTCAGACCGGATTTCCACCTTGACCCCGTGGAAGCCGAAATAGGAGACCGCGGCTGAAAACAGGCCGAAATGCGATGTGAAGGGGATGGACTCCACCGCATGGACCTCTTCTTCCTCAAACCCTTGGGAAGTTATTTTCACGGACCCCGGCCGGTGGGGATACAGGGTTACCCGAGTCCGCAGGGTAAGGGCCATATTGACGGTGGTGGGTGCCACGGCCTCAAACGGGAGGGCCAGGGCCTTAATATCCCATGTCCCGCCGCAATCGATACGGCAGGGGGCCGAGGCCTCTACGGGTCCCCGGGTTAAGATGGGATTGACGTCGATCATAGGCTCCATGCTTTTCGGCTGATGCGGCAAAAGCGCCATTTTGAAATCAATCTACGGCACCCCGTGCTTAGGTGTCAACGATCAATTGCCGACTCATGGGGTTTCAGCTCGCCGGTGGAATGTTACGGGGATATTGACCGGTGCATGGGAGGTGCGATATACCTATGGTAAAATCGTTGACATGTCGGTTATAGACGTTGAGGGGAGAAATTAGATATGACTGAATGGAATCCGGGCAGGTTGCTGCAGGTATCCGGCAGTTACTGGGCTTCGTGTACCCTGCACGCGGCGGTGAAACTGGACCTTTTTTCACGCATTGAAGCCGGCCACACCACCTCACGGCAACTCGCCGATGGGCTCGGTCTGGATACCAGGGGGGTGGCCACCCTGCTCAATGCCCTGGTGGCCATGGATCTTCTGATGAAAGAGAAAGCGCAATATGCCAATACGGAGGCGGCCAGTTCTTTCCTGGTCAAGGGATCCCGTGAATACATCGGGTATATGATCCTGCATCATCATCACCTGGTGAGGGGATGGTCCCGCCTGGATCAGGCCGTGAGGTCGGGAAAACCGGTTCGGGAACGGGTCGCTTCCGAGCATGAAGAGCGGGAAAGCTTCCTCATGGGGATGTTCAATAACGCCATGGCCATTGCCCCCCGGTTAGCAAATGAAATCGATTTAAAGGGCCGCCACCTCCTTTTGGA
>JAWLET010000240.1:0-4544 GCA_041685955.1 Desulfobacteraceae bacterium
GATCAATATCCTCATTACAGTAGCCCTGGCTGCGGTCCTTTTGGTGGGATTCTGGTGGGTCAGACGGCGGCTTGAAAAACGGAGGTGAGAGGTTCAAAGGTTCAAAGGTTCAGAGGTTCAGAGGTTGAGAGGTTCAGAGGTTGAGAGTTTCACGGGTTCCCCGCTCTAAAGAGTGGGATCTTCGACAAGGTTTTTTCTCGTAGGGTCGATAACCTTATCGACCCTGTTTTTCGTAGGGCCGATCACCGTATCGGCCTTTTCCGGCGGGTGAGGCCTCCGGCTCGTAGAGCCTACGCCTCGGAGAGTTACCCGCCCTACGGAATAAGGAAAATCCATTGGTTCGGCCCGCTCTAAGGAACTGAACCCTTCAACCTTTGAACCTTGGAACCTTGGAACCTCGGAACCTTTTAACCTCAGAACCTCTGCTCGTCCTGTCGTTTTTCTTGAATCTCGTGTTTTTGTTGCTCTCCCACCGCCTTCCTGTGGGCCTTTTGACCGGCTTCGTCATCTCGTCGGGTATCCAGATCGCGGAGGGCCCCTGTCCGGCCGTACAGGATCAGGGTATCTCCGGCATAGACCCTGGTATCGCCGGTGGGCACGCCGAGATAGGTGCCGTCTTCACGGTACATGCCCAAAATGGTTATACCCTCCTTGTTGAGTCGGCACTCCTGCAACTGTTTGCCTGCCAGCCAGTCATCCGGCCTGATCCGGAGTTCGCTGACCTTGTAATCGCCCGAAAGCTTCAGAAGGCTCACATAATCCCGGGTATCCAGGTTGGTCCAGCGTCGAAGGGCCCAATCAATGAGGCGGCTCAGGTAGGTGCCCACCCATCGGCTCCGGGCCAGGAACCATAAGACCACGACCCCGCCGGCCAGCCATAAGATCCGAAACAGGCGGTCCGTCTCACTTCCGGTACCTGCGAAGGAGAGAATCAAGGAAATCACAATGGACACAAACCCGGCACTGCGGGCCACCATCAGCATCATAATGATGCGCCGCCGAACCGGATGATCCACCACCCGTTCGGCCTCCCTGGTGGTGAAACCTGTTCCTGTAAATGCGGAACGGGCCTGAAATCTGGCGGCCTCGTAGGAAAGTCCGGTCAGCGAGAGGGCTGTGGTAGCCAAACGGGTCACCACCAGGGAGAGGCCCAGTAAGATCAGAAATGCAATGATGCCTACAATGCCTTGCATGGCTCGGCCGCGAACGGGCGTTGGTTAATGATAAAAATGGACCCAGACCTGACGGTATTCCTCATCCAGATCCTGAAAGGCGTGTTCAAAACTCTGCCGCTCCGTTTCCCAGTCAATCTCCGCTTTGCCTTCGGTTTCCTGGATGCTTTTTCGAATGCTGTCGGTCTTTTGCTGTAACCGTTCAATTCGCTCCAAATATTGCGGGCTTTGCGGGGTCTTGGATTCCCGGGCCTTGGCCTTCAGATCAGCGAGCTTATTCTCCCATTCTTCCAGTTGTACACCAAATCCCTTGAGTTGAATCTCTCTGTCCGGCATATGTATTCTCCTTATCTTTATTATAGGTTCAAAGGTTGAAAGGTTCAGAGGGCGAGGGCGAAGGCTGGCGGTTTTCCTTTGTCGCTGTGCAGCGGCAAAGGAAACATCTTTGCGTCCTTCGTGCCTTTGCGGTTTCATATCTCCATCACCGATTAAAACCTTCCTCCCTCATCCTCCGAGCTCTATCCGTTCTTGGTTTTCATTCAACAGGGCAAAGACCAGGGTCAGGTACTCCCGCAAATGCCGGGTCACCAGGAAGTTTTCCCGCACAAACTGTCGGGCCTTGTTTCCCATTTCCGCCATGATTTCCGGATTGGACAGCAGATACCGGGTGCGCAAGGCTGCGCCTTCCGGAGTAGTGGCCAGGAACCCTGTATGGTGATTCACCACCTGAATTCGAATACCCCCGGTGTCCCCCCCAATGACCGGCTTGTTTTTCCACATGGCCTCGGTAACCGTAAGGCCAAATCCTTCTCGAAGGGACTTCTGCAGCACAATATCCGAGGCACGCTGCAATACATTGATGGTGCGATGGGCATCTCCCGGGAGGAGCAGTATATGAATATCCGGGTCGTCCAAAGCAGAGCTACGAACTTCCTGGAGGACCACCTCCCCTTCGGGATCATCAGCGGCGCCCCCGCCGGCGAGAACCAGCTGAACATTGGGGACAAACTGCTTAACCAGCCGGAAGGCATGAATCACCCCCACCGGATCTTTGAACCGGTCAAAGCGCGAGACCTGGAGGATCATGGGCCGTTCCGAATCAATATCAAAGCGGCTGAAGACGCCCCCGATCTCTTCAATGGGGAGATCGATATTTTTCTCATGCAGGGGATCGATACTGGGGGCGATGAGATATACAGGATGCGGCAACCGTTGAGAAAAAGCAGCGATGGAAAAAATGCTCGCATCATATGCCCCCACAAAATCCCTTAAGTATCTCCATACAGGCCTGAAAGGCCTGCTGGCGTCGATATGGCACCGCCACACCCATTTCCCTTTTCTTTCCGGAAAAGAAGATATGAGGGCCGCAGGCTGGGGATCGTGCACGACGACCACATCCGCATCCCGGAGCATGGCCTCACTGGTCTGTGCGTAAGCCCGGTTGGTCTGTTCATAGGTTCTCAGCTGGGTATCGGTCAGATTCACCGGATTGCCCTGCATGGCATTGTGAAACCCCTTTGTGCATTCGTAGAACAGAGAATCCCCGGTAATGACTTCCCACTTTGCATCAATGCCCAGCTCCCTCATCAACGGGACCATTTTGTACAGAATTTCCGCCACACCGCCACCGGATTTGGTGGAATTGATGTGCACCAGGCGCAACCCCTTCAAGGGTTCGGCCAGCTGCCGCAAATGTTCCACCACGTCGTGACCGGCGACTTCCGCATATTTTTCCAGCATGGTTGCTTGCTCCCGGGTTATGGATGGGTTTGGATGGTTTTTATCAGTGATTCCTTGATCCTTTTCAGATCGCTGAAATACGGATCAATGGCTGCAATGGCCTCACACGTCTCGCGGTATGGGTCTCCGAATTGACCCAACCAGTTCTGGAAGTCATCCAGCGTGTTTTCGTTTCTTCTGCGGGCGTCAATAAAATGAAAAAAAATGCTGCCCCTGGACAACTCCGGCAGGATTTCCGTTAGTTGTTCAGGCCTGTCCACCCATCTTCGGGTGTCAAAAACCACAATCTGATGTTGAATGAATTCAAATTGATCATCCCGATTGGCCCACACCGGATATTCGGTCTCATCCAGACTCTCTTCAATAAGGCCCAGAAGCTCAATACGAAGGTCTTCCAGCGATGAAAACGCCACCGGATCGATGACCGCCAGGCGCTCGGCCAGGGGCTTATTGTAAATGCTGTGGGCGGACCATATGGCGAAATCATTGTGATATTCGGGATCATCGAACCGGGGCCGCAGCAATCCTCCCCAGAAATGATAGTAGATACTGTTGGTGGAGACAGTCCGCAAATACTCCCTTAACTCCCGAAGGTTCTGGGCACGCTTGCCCGTGGCCATGGCAATCAGTGTGCAGTCTTTGATATATAAGGACGTGGTGTCACTTTTCATAATGCATGTCTCCGTTCTTGAGGTTCACAGGTTCAGAGGTTCAGAGGTTCCCCGCTCTAAAGAGCGGGATCTTCGACAAGGTTTTTTCTCGTAGGGTCGATAACCTTATCGACCGGACCCGGCCGTCTCGCAGGCGAGACCACGGCGGACAAGCCTTATCGGCCCGCCCTACGATAAATGGATCATTTTTATCCCAAGCCTATTTTACGAGTGCAGCTCCCAACCCCTGGAATTCTCCCTCTGAACCTTGCCGAAAATTCCCGCACTGCGGGGGGGAGAAAACCGATGAACCTTAGAACTTTGAAACCCTGAACCTCCTTTTATGTCTCCTCCAGCCATTCCCTGGCCTGGTCCTTTTGGGTGATATCGAAATACCGGACCTCCGCAGTGGTAAAGGGCTTGGCAAATGCAGCCAGTCCTTTTTCCCATCGGCGATCCCCGACAATGGCCAGCCGGTCGATATCGTTGAAATGTTTGGTTCCGAATTTGGTATCTTCCCACAACGCTCCCACGGTCCAACCCTGAAAATCCCTCAATTCCACCAGAATACGAACCGATTTTCCCTCATTGATCAGGGTTTCCACTTGAGGAACAAAAACCTCATAATCCGACTTGTCCACCTTTCCTGTAAATGTGAGGGTCACCACGCTGTATGCATTTTCTTCCAAATCAATTTTACTAAAACCGAGGCTCATGTTTTTTCTCCTTTCCAAAGGGTTAAGACAGGACGCTTTTAATTTGGATTTATGATAGTCCCTGGTCACCGATCCATAAATGGGGGGAATCCTGTATATGGCCTCCATTCACATGGTAGACCACCCTGGGATTTGAAGAACCCTGTAGCCCCGACCCGTCGGGGCTACGCTTCGCTCCAACAAGCAGCGGGGAATGCGCTCGCTGAGCATTTTCACTTACCGATGCATTGATGACTCTATGGACCCACCCTCGCGCATAAAGCCCC
>JAWLET010000241.1:0-2455 GCA_041685955.1 Desulfobacteraceae bacterium
AACCAGCCCAATGCAGAAAGCAAAAAGATCAAAGGTTCCCATTTTTCTTCCGGACAGATCGGACAAAGGAAAAACGAGGAGAGGCTGGGCACTGCATTCCAAGGGCTTTCTCAATTGACCGCGGACAGCCGCGGACACTCGCAGACCAATTCCCCCGCTGACCAGCGGGGCAAATAGACGTCACCCCTTCGGGGCAAGATCTTGATTTTGTGGGCCACGTGGGCCACGGGACGCTCTTCAGAAATTTTTCATGATCCCATGTGTAATATGTCATGCCCTTATCCAGACACAATGTGTGCCGTATGTCCAACATGGCATGATAAAGGGATTTGGCGGACACTGTCTGCCAATTCTGTAAATAAGGGTACGCCTATGCGCGGTGATAGAGATGGGTGATTTCATCCACGTCAAAATGGGGCCACTTTACGGGGCTGGCATTTTCAAAGGCGGCCACGCCTCGTCCCGGATCAAGAACCTCTCCAATACGAGCTGCTCTGATGTCAGCCGCGGTCAGTTTCTCAAGAAGGTTCTTTGATGTCTCCTTGCTGCAGCAGATGAGCAGGCTGCCCGATCCGATGAGGCCCATTGGGTTGAGGTTGAGCGCCCTTGAGATCTTTTCCGTTTCATGAAACAGAGGAATCCGCTCCACGTCCGCCCGGATGCCATGAGCGCCTGCAATGGACAGCTCTTCAAGGGCGGTGGCCAGCCCACCCTCGGTCACGTCATGCATGGCCGTGACGCCGTCATGGGTTCCGGCAATTTCGGCTTCCCTCAGAACACTCAGTTGATGGATGAACTGTTTGCAGGACGCAATCTCCTGCTGGGAGAAACCTGAAGCCAGGAGGCAGGCCCCAAATTCATGGGCGATGATGGCGGTGCCTTCAACGGCAACGGCCTTGGTCAGCAGGACCACGTCCCCGGTCTTCATATGCCGCTTGTCCAGCAGATCGCCCGGGAATTTACCGGCCGGGAGCGGCTGACCCATCCGTGATCTCAGGGATGTGTCCGACATCCTGCTCACCGTGGTGAGCCAAAATGCTTCTTGAAAAGTGCTTCAGATAATCGGGCACCCTCTTCTGACAGGGGCACCGATTTTGCTTTGCTTTTTGGGTTGCCGATATACCCCTTTTCATGGAGGCGGTTCATGACCTCCCAGTCCATCCCCTTCCATGCCCTGGGTCCGTAGTCCTTCTCTTCAAAAGTCGTAAGATAGAGGAGGGCCAGGGCCATTTCATCCACTTTTTCTTTGTCATATTCCACTGTTCGACCTCCTTCTTTCTCTCGTGAGATTCGTCAGCCGCACTGTTAGAACTACAAACTTTTCTAAACAGGGTATTTCGCAAATCACGGTAAACCAAACTCATCCGGGTACCAGTTCTCAATTAACAGTCCGGGAACGCGTGAAAATTCGTCCGTATTGTTTGTGACCAGAATGAACCCGGACGCCCTGGCCTGACCGGCAATCATCATATCATACGGTCCTATGGGCCGACCCATGGCATACAGTGCCGCTCGAATCCGGCCGAAATGATAGGCCGCCGCCTGATCAAAGGAAAGCACATCCAGCCGGGAGACCATGGCCTCAATATCGACCAGATTCCGTTCTACTTGCCGGGAGTGTTCTGCGCCGTACACCAATTCACCCAATGTCACGGACGATATGGCCATCCGGCCATGATGCCGCTGAAACCGTTTCTTGATCTGCCGGGGACGGTTTTTCATGGTATAAATGACGATATTGGTGTCCAGGAGATATTTGATCATCACAGAATCTCCCGGAACTGGTCTTTTGGCTGGTGACGCTCGGTCATGAAATCAGTGGAAACCCCTGGTGAATCAAACCAATCATCCCAGGATTCGCCTACCGGCACAATAATCCGCTTTCTGCCGACGGCCGTGATTTCAACATCTTTGACAGACTCGGGGTAGGCAATCGGTTTCGGCAGCCGAACCGCCTGGCTGCGATTGCTCTTAAATACCTTTGTTCGAACAGAATCCATAAGCTTACCTCCAAGGTTTATTCGTCTCCATGGCCTCGGGTCTCACAACCCTCGAACGAGAAACTCCTTCATGGCTGAAATCATATGGAGTGAAGGGGGATATGTCAAGAGGCTATCCCAATTTGCGTAGGAAGGGATACCTCAATCCATTCCATGGCATCCTTATGTGACATAGGGTCACATCTTGATTTGTCAATTAATTGGCCTCAGCTGCCCCAGACGATTTGTTCAGAATACAATTCGCAATAATTCCCTCAACGTCACAAAACAAAGACCTCGTTCTCCATCTATCTGAAGACACTGGGTTGTGGCGTTTCATTAAATTCATGTCGCGTCTATTTGCAGGAAATCCTTCGGCTGATTGTAAGTTTAAGACAGCCTTTATCCTTCGTTAGGCAAGTGCCCTGTAATACCCACGAAATGCGGTACCACATCCTCATTTGTGAATGATCAGC
>JAWLET010000241.1:2465-4528 GCA_041685955.1 Desulfobacteraceae bacterium
GGCTGATTGTAAGTATAAATTCAATGTCATTAACTTAAGCAAGATTCCATGACTTCGATTCGTCACCCCGGCGAAAGCCGGGGTCCAGAGGTATTTGAAAAGACTGGATTCCGGGTCAAGCCCGGAATGACGTTTGGGCTTACGGGTAAGGTGATTGAGGCTTAATTTAATGCCATTGAGTTTAAGACAGCCTTTATTCTTCGTTAGGCAAGTGCCCTGTAATACTGACGAAATGCGGTACCACATCCTCATTTGTGAATGATCAGCATTCCTTATGTCTAAGCTGGAAAGGAATTTGGCAGACACTGTCTGCCAAATCTGTAAATATGGGTACGCCTCTGATTTTGCATCCCTTTGGGGCAAAATCTTGGCATCTTTCCTTCGGCCAGGTCGGCCGAAGGAAATGTCTGCGTCCGTCTGTGTGGGTCGGCGGTTCATTCTTCAATTGACCGCAGACGAACGCGGACAGCCGCAGACCGATTGCCCCGCTGACCGGCGGGACAAAATCACGCAGCGTTAAGTGGCTGAATTTCAGCCAGTTCCTCATAATAACGCTGTTCAGATTCCCGGAGATCCCTTCCCCCGTCATTCCTTTTTCCCTTTGATGGCGGGCCAAAACCGGTTATGGTCTGAAATTGATCGTCTGGTGAAAAGGATCGTTTCGCGCTGAGCCTGTTTCCTTATGGATGTTTCGTTTACGCCCATCCTCTATGCCACATTAGCGGCTGCCTGTTTCGGCGGACAGGTGGTGGTGACCATGCGGAGTTTCGCCCATGTGGACCCTCAGACCAGCTCCATGATTTCCATCGGCACCTGCGTGCTGGTTTACTGGTTGTTGTCTCCATTCCTGCTGAAAACGGCGTATCTAACCAATCCCGGAACCTGGATCTTTTTCATGAACGGATTGATCCATCCCCTCTTCTCCATATATCTGGCATTTGAGGCCACCAAGCGGATGGGGCCCACGGTGGCGGCCACCATTTCGGCAACAGCGCCCCTCTTTGCCACGGCCGGGGCGGTCCTGGCCCTGGGAGAGCAGGTTACGGTCATGCTCCTGCTGGGCACCGTGGGCACGGTGGCGGGGGTCATGGTCCTTTCCTGGAATCGGCAGGGACACCGGCACTGGGCATTGTGGATGCTCATCTTTCCCATGGGGGCGGCCGTGATCCGCGGGGCCAACCACATTCTCGGCAAAGTCGGTCTGGAGATGGTCCCCAGCCCCTATTATGCAGGCCTGGTTTCGTTCACGGTCTCCTTTTTCGGGTCTGTTCTCATCTACTATCTGCGCATGGGCAGACTCCCCCTGGTCCTTCCCCGGAAAGGGCTCATGTGGAGCACACCTGCCGGCGTATTGATCGCCATAGGCATCTTGAGCATGTATTCGGCGCTCCATTGCGGAAGGGTGGTGGTGGTTTCTCCCATCATCGCCGCCTTTCCCCTCTTTACCCTGGGCATCAGTCTCCTCTTCCGTCAGGAGCGGTTCAGGCTGCGGATATTGCTCGGAGTGGTCCTGGTTATCGGCGGCATTGTCTGGATCTCTGTTCAGTAAGAAAGATTCATGGCGTATCAGGGGGTGGCAGGTATAGGCCTTCCCCCGTCTATCCCAGAAGGTGGAGTGCGACCCGGCAAAAGGTCTCTGTGCCTATGGGGAGAACATCCTCACTGAAGTCGAACCGGGGGCTGTGAAGGGGAGCGCGGTTTTCATGTCCCGCCCCGAGGAAGAAGAAACACCCCCTGGCCCTTTCCAGAAAAAAGGCCATATCCTCTCCGCCCATGGTGGGCTCGGGTTCCATCACCTGGTCCGGGCCCACCACCGCTTCCGCGCACTGGCGGACCATCCGGGCCACGGACGGGTCGTTCACTAAGGGGGGATAGCTGAACCGAAAGCGCAATTCATACCCGGCGCCCATGGCCCGGCACACCCCTTGAACAATGGTCTCCATACGGGAGGGCCACGATTCCCAGATCCGGCGGTCAAAGGTCCGGCAGGTGCCCGACATCTCCGCCGTGGAGGAGATGACATTGAAGGCGGTTCCGGCATGAAACTCTCCGACGGTCACCAC
>JAWLET010000242.1:0-4458 GCA_041685955.1 Desulfobacteraceae bacterium
TACCAGCCTCAGTTGATCCTGATGGCGGCGGGGTTCGACGCCCATCAGGAGGACCTGATCGGACGCTCGCGAATGACGGAAGCGGGATTCGGCGCCCTGACCCGTGTTTTCATGGGGCTGCGTTCGGAGATGGGCAATCCACCCACCCTGCTTGTCCTTGAGGGCGGGTACGCCCCCAGGGCCCTGGCTGCGTCGGTCAAGGAGGTCATACAGGCCCTCCTCAACCCCGGTCCCATGGAAAAGACCGCCGGCACAGAGACCCGGCTTGCAGCCGATCTGGTGACCAGGGCCCGCACCATCCATCAGAAATACGGCTTGTGGTAGAATTGATCCGTATGTCAGCAAAGGAGCGCATCCATGATCAAGGCCCGGGTGAGTGCAGAAAACCCTGAGGCGAATCTCGGCGATTACCAGGAGAGGTATCGGTCCTTCAACTGGAAGGACGTGGAGGGATACTTCACTTGGCACACCACCGGCAGGATCAACATGGCCCACGAGGCCGTGGACCGATGGGCCATGGATCCTGACAAAAAGGACCGCACGGCCCTCATCTTTGAAAAAGGGGGTGTTGTGGAGACCTATTCCTATCTGCAGTTAAGGGATCGGTCCGCCCAATGGGCCAACCTCCTGGACCGGTACGGGTTTGAGACAGGAGACCGCCTTTTTGTCTTTCTCCCCCCGTGCCCCCAGATCTATTTTGCCCTGCTGGCCTGTGCGCGGATCGGGGCGCTTTTTTGTCCCATCTATGCCACATCCACCTTTGACGAGGTGAGCGTCCGCATCTCGGATGCCGCGCCCAAGGGGATCCTGACCCACCCCGACCTGGCCGAAATCCTCCCTGCCGATACTCAGGAGACCACGGAATTTGTATTCCTGAGCGAGGGGCCCCTCCCGAATCTCTTTCCCAGCGAGATCCTGATAGACGGCATCCCGCAACAGATGCCCACGGAGTTTTCCAACGCCTGGCTTCCCCACCGCTCTCCTCTTTACTTGAGCTATACCTCCGGTTCCACCGGTCCTCCCAAGGGAGTGGTCCACACCCACGACGATATGGTGGGGATCCTCAGCACGGCCACCTATGTCCTGGACCTCAGGGAGGATACCATCCTGTGGGTGGATGCAGACCCGGCCTGGGTAACCGGAATTGTTTACGGGGTATTGGCGCCCTGGCTGTGCGGGGCCACGGCCCTGGTGCAGGGCGACCCTTTTGAACCGGCCAACTGGTACTGGACCCTTGAAAAGCACCAGGTCTCGGTATGGTACACCACGCCCAGGACCCTGAACCGGTTAAAGGAGGCCGGGGGAAACCTGGCCAGCCGTTACGACATCTCCCACCTGCGCCACATGGCCTCTGTGGGAGCGCTCTTGGTGCCGGACCTCTTTTACTGGGCCAAGCAGCATCTGGGCCGGTCCCCCCATGACACCTACTGGATGACCGAGACCGGGATGATCTGCATCGCCAATTTTCCGTCCATGGACATCAAGCCCGGTTCTATTGGAAGGCCGGTTCCCGGGGTGACGGCCGCTATCTTGGATGAAGGGGGCGATCCCATGCCGCCTTTGAGCCTGGGCGAACTGGCCCTCAAGCCCGGGTGGCCTGCCCAAATGGCCGGACTCTGGGGGGACGAGGCCCGGTATCAGGCCTACTTCAATGACAAGGGATGGTTTATGACGGGCGACATCGCCATCATGGACGATGAAGGGTATTACTTTCACCAGGGCCGCAACGACGATCTGATCAAGGCCGGGGGGCACAAGGTCATCGGACCCTATGAAATCGAGCAGGTCCTCTGCATGCATCCGGCGGTCTCTGAGGCCGCGGTCATCTCCAAGGGCGCGGAGCCGGAGCAGGGCATTTCTTACCTGAAGGCCTTCATCACCGTTCACAAGGGGTTCACCCCCTCGGCCCGGCTCAATCATGAGATCAAGGCCTTTGTCAAGGCGAGCCTCTCTTCAGATATCATCGTCAAGGAACTGACCTTCCTGGAACGGCTCCCCAAAACCCGGAGCGGCAAACTCCTTCGACGGGTCCTGCGCGCCGGAGAACTGGGCCTCCCGGCCGGGGACACCGCCAATATGGCGGATTGACTCCCTACGCGAGGCTGCTATCTCTCTCTTGAACCCTGATAATCACCTGCACCCCTTCGGCGGGCGTGACCACCCGGATGCGGTCAAAGCTCCCAAGGTCGAGGAGGTGCCTGTCTCCTGAAACGATCAATTCGGCCTGGTTATGCGACGCCATGGCGAGGAAAAAGTCAATATCCGGGTATACTTAGTTCGCTCCGCTCCCACAGCCTATTGGAGTAAAAATGGAACGCCTTTCGTTCTGCTGGTTTCTTTCATCCAACATCGGGGTACACATGAGACGCTGAAAGACCCTTCGTATGAGTCGGGTTGTCATGCAAATTCTGTCATGGCAACATCTATCAGAAATTCCTTAATTTCTTGCTCATCGATATCATCTCTTAAATAGGCCACTTTTTCACTGTAGTCGATAT
This sequence comes from Desulfobacteraceae bacterium, assembly GCA_041685955.1. Lineage (GTDB taxonomy): Bacteria > Desulfobacterota > DSM-4660 > Desulfatiglandales > Desulfatiglandaceae > JAIPDZ01. Next base: position 2,499 of record JAWLET010000242.1, read on the forward strand.
CATCAAAGAAGCAGAGCTGTTCACGAAAAAGCTTTTCATTGAAATAGGCGCCGAAAATCGCCTTGGCATTTGCTGACAGTTCTTTCAGCCCGTAATGGTCTTTCAAAATAAAATACAGGTCAACATAGTCTTTCCACTTGGCACGTCCTCCCAAGGCGTAAGTTTTCATTGCCGCCAGGTCCAACAGTGACGGGACCTGGATGATCCCCTCAAAGTTTGTGGAGGGCACGATTGTGTGCGGGAAGCTGAAAAAGGTGATTTTTACTGAGTTTACAACCACGTGCATTTGGTCAAAAGCTTCATATAGCAGCTCCTCAACCGCAAACCCGCTCTGGTCGATGAGGTTTCTTATGCGTCCTCGATGGATATCCTGGGCGGTGAATAAATCAAAATCAATGGATCGGCGGTGTCCGATATGCAGCGCAACGGCAGTTCCGCCAACTAGGACGTATTCCTTTGAGAACGATTTGATCAGGGGCAGGAGCTCCTGTTGCTCTTCTGTCAGGACTTCATTGTGCATGTCGTTTGAAGTACAGGCTGAAAAAGGTCTTTGTTCGCTGATGATAGTTTGACCGCCTGCCGGATACCTGCCGGTAAAATAAATCGGCTACCGCTTTGATTCCAATGAGATCAAAGAGCTTCTTGACGCTCTTTTCATTTCCATAATTCAATACGGCCTCCACAAGGGCAGAGATGCTGATATTGGCCCTTTCTTCCGGCCTTATCCCCCAGAACAGTGATCTGTTTTCCTGAATAAATGCTTCAAGTTCTGAATCATGCGTCATTGCTTTCCATGCTCCTTTTCTTAACCATATTACTTCTTATTTTATGTGGATTTCGTGTATACATCAAGGAAAATGCGAGATCTTGTCGCAGGTATCATTAACTTTGCCAGACGGGTTTCATACAGGAGCCTTTGCAGGTCCAGATCCCGGATTAGGGCCATGAACCAAGGGGAAGTTGGGGAGAATATCATCGAGTGGTTACGGGTCCGTGCGGACAATTTCCCGGGGAGGCTGCGACAACGGCCCGGGCCCTGGAACTCCCTCGGCCGCATCAAGTTCATTTTTCCGAACCGCTTCAGCGTTTATCTCCACGACACCCCGAAACGGCACCTGTTCCAGCGGACGGTCCGCACCTTCAGCAGCGGTTGTATCCGGGTGGAAAAGCCGGTCGAACTGGCCGCCTTTGTCCTGGGAAACGCATCCGGCTGGGACCAGGATCGAATCAACCAGATCCTGGCAAACGGCAAGACCACCGCGGTCCCTGTGCAGGAGGATGTGACCGTCCACCTGGTCTACTGGACCTTCTGGGTGGGCAAAGACGGGGATCCCCAGTATCGTGCGGATGTCTATGATCGCGACAGGGTGTTGTGGAAGGCCTTGCACGCGGCTCCCGGAGACAGGTTCACCCGGCCCACGAGGCGTCTGCCCGAGCTGGATCCGAATGTGGGGGTGGATACCAAAGAATAGTCGCTAAGGGCTAAGACAGGGGGGATCCGAGCGAGGCCCTACCAGGAGCGTACAGGGCCTACGTCCACGTGTACGAATCTGGTGTAGGACCCGACCCCTCCCTTTCCGATCCGCTTGGCCTCCTGGCATACCTTCCTGAGACTTGTGCCCTCGATGTGGATGTCGGCGGCCATGCCTCTCAGGTGGTAGCTCCGCCTGGCAACCCCTCTCCCCTTGGCCATCAAGAGCCGGTTGTACTCGGGTGAGCGGTAGCCTGAGATCAGCTGAAGGGGCCTTTTGCCTGCCTTGAGGCATGTGTGGATCCGGTCCATGAGGGCAAAGAGGCCCGGATCGATCTGTTTCACCTGATCGTTGTAATGGCACCTAAAGAGGTGGTTTAGCTCCGCCAAGGCCTCTAGGTCCCAGTTGCCGTCACGCCCGAGATACCGGATGGAGAGGGATTCGTCGGTGTGGGTATTGTAAACGTAAAGGCGGCCCGATATCTCATG
>JAWLET010000243.1:0-4447 GCA_041685955.1 Desulfobacteraceae bacterium
AAACCATTGCATTTATCCCAGAAGCCCGTGTTTGGGGCGGTTGAAATTGAAGAACCCTGCAGCGAGCTGCAGGGAATCTCCCAAATGTAAGGAAATTTGGCCATTTTTTATTTCGCTCGCCTTGTTAAACCCTCCATAGGAGGGCCGCAAAGCGGCGTTTAACAGGGCGAGCTAACCTTTAACCGCCCCTGGCGGTCCGCTGCCCCGACAGGTCGGGATCTACGCCTGAGGCGCACAAGTCCGCTTCGTTCCGACAAGCAGCGGGGAATGCGCTCGCTGAGCATTTTCAACAGGCCGGCCTTAACTTGTGTCCATTCATAACTGGCTCCAAGCGTCCTTTCGAAACCTGCTGCCTGAGAGTGTTTTTCCTTTGGTGGATATGCTGAGTATTGCCTGGGCATAAGGGGCAAACCCCGAATCCCTTTCTCTCTTTCCTCCCTACAACCCCATAAACTTGGCAGCGATCCCCTTCATGATCTCGCTGGTTCCGGCAAAGATGGAGAGGACCCGGGCGTCTCTCCAGGCCCGGGCAATGGGGTACTCTTCGCAATACCCGTATCCCCCGTGAAGCTGAACGCACTGGTCGGCCACGCGCATGGCCATTTCCGAGGTCCAGTATTTGCCCATGGACACGTTTACCACCACATTGGCCCCCTCCATGTGATCCACGATGAGCTTGTCCACAAAGGTACGGCCCAACCGGATTTCGGTGGCCATCTCCACTACCTTGAATTGGGTATTCTGGAATTTGGAAAGGGGACGGCCGAAGGCGGTCCGCTCCCGGCAGTACTGAAGGGTCATCTCCAGCATTCGTTCGGCGGCTGCGACGGCGATAATGCAGCACACGAGCCGCTCCTGCTGCAGCTTTTCCATGAGCATCATGAACCCGCCGCCTTTCTGTCCCAGGCGGTTGTTCCGGGGGATCCGGCAGTCGCTGAAAAAAAGTTCGGCCGTGTCCTGGCTGTGCCATCCCACCTTTTTTATCTTGTTTCCTTTCTCAAATCCTGTGGTGCCTTCCTCCATTAGATACAGATCAATGGCCTGATGCGGGTTCTCGATGGAAGGATCTCTTGCCGCCAGGACCACCAGCCCGCAATTGAGACCGTTGCTGATAAAGGTTTTCTGGCCGTTGATTACCACCTCGTCCCCATCTTCAACAGCCGTGGTCCGGATGGCGGCCAGGTCGCTTCCGGTATTGGGTTCGGTCATGGCCACCGCCGTGATCAGGTCTCCTGCGATGCATCCGGGGAGGTATTTCCGCTTCAGTTCCTCGGAAGCAAACGAGGTGATGTAGGGGACCACAATATCGCTGTGCAGGGGTGCGGCCAGTCCTGTATTCCCTATTCTTCCCAGTTCCTCGGTCAGGATCACCGAATAGAGAAAATCCGCTCCCAGCCCCCCATATTCCTCGGGCACATCCATGCAGAGAAATCCCTGCTCCCCCATCTTCCGCCAGGCGCTTTTGGGCACCCGGCCCGCCGCTTCCCACTCGTCGTTGTATGGAATGACCTCTTTTGCCAAAAATTTCCTTGCCGCTTCCCTGAAAATCCGGTGTTCTTCAGTATATTTAATGATTTCCATCAGATCGTATCCCTCCAGTCATATAAATAAGAAGCACTTGACGGTTCACCTCAGAACCGCACCGGGTTTCACCCGGTGAATCAGCCCAATGGGAAAGGATCATCTAAGAGGCCGAAGCCGATCTCAGGCCCAGGATTTCACGGGCTTCGGCCGGAGATGCGGGTTCTCGGCCCGCCTCCCGGACAATACTCACCAGGGCATCCACCAGCACCCCGTTGTTCCCGGCCTTCTCACCGCCCGGCAGGTAGAAGGTGTCCTCCAGCCCTGTTCTCACATTCCCGCCCAGCTCTGCGCATGTACGGTGCAGGTTCCAGATCTCATCCCGGCCCACCGCAATGACCTGGTAGTGGGTGCCCTCCGTCATCTCATCCACCAGGATGGGGAGCAGATCGGGCCGGGCCGGCATGCCGCTGGCCACTCCCATGACACAGGAGATATGGGCGGACCCCTGAAACATGCCGTTTTTCTGGTAGAGGCCCACACTCCTGACGATGCCCGTGTCAAAGCACTCGAATTCCGGGGTGATATCATGGGCCATCATCACATCCAGAAATCCCTTGATCTTTTCCACCGGGTTGTCAAAGAGGGCCGGGGGCCAGGCCCATGACCCGTCAGAGCGAAGCTTCAGATAGTTCAGAGAGCCGGCGTTGCAGGCGGCCATTTCAGGTCGAAACGTTTCAAGGCATGCCACAGGACCCGAGATATCCGGCCCCACAACCCCCGTACTCATGCAGATAATGATTTCCGGAAGGCGGTCCCTGATGGCCCCGAGTATGTCCCCCACCGTATCCAGCTCCCATGTGGGCAGATGGCCCATGCCGTCTGCCTGGTTCCTGAAATGACAGTGGAGGATGGACGCCCCCGCATCATATGCCTGCGCCGCATGGTCCGCCATCTCCTCCGGGGTGACAGGGACATGGTGAACCGCCGGATCTGTCAGCACCCCGGTAAGGGCACAGGTGACCACCGTCTTGTGTTGATTCATGCTGGCCTCCTTTTCTGAGATCCTTTTTCCTTCAGCAGCATCTCATTTTCTTTCGACCTTCTCATATCCATAGACAGCCCCCTCGGGATGGCCCGGATACCGCACAGGATAGCGGTGGATGAGGTCCATGAACTCCAGGATATCTTCGTCGGTCAGTTCAAAATCCACCGGCAGTCTCCATCTCAATCCTCATCCATTGGGTCCGGAATAAAGTTCTTGATAAACCCGGTATGGAAATCCCCTTTGAGGAATCGCGGATCGTCCATCACCCGCAAATACAGGGGTAGGGTGGTCTTGATGGGTTCAATCCGGAACTCCTCCAGGGCCCGCTTCATGATCTGAATGGCTCCCCGCCGGGTCAGGTCGTAGGACACCAGCTTGGCCAGCAGAGAGTCATAGAAAATGGGGAGCTCATACCCCGGGTAGAGGTGGGTATCCAGCCTGACCCCGAACCCTCCGGGCGGTCGATACCGGGTAATGGTCCCGGGACAGGGCGCAAAGTTGCGGTCCGGGTCCTCTGCATTGATCCGGCACTCCATGGCCCATCCCCGGGGATGAAGGTCGTCAAAGGTATACCCCAGGGGTTCTCCCGAAGCCAGCCGGATCTGCTCCTTGACCAGGTCGATCCCGGTGGTCAGCTCGGTCACCGGGTGTTCCACCTGGATACGGGCATTGATCTCCATGAAATAATAGGCGCCGTCCCGGTCCACCAGAAACTCCACCGTGCCGGCGTTTACATAATCGGCCGCCTTTACCACGGCCATGGCGGCGTTTCCCATCTCCCGGCGGAGGTCCGGCGTGAGAAAGGGCGACGGGCTCTCTTCAATCAATTTCTGGAACCGCCGCTGTATGGTGCACTCCCGCTCGCCCAGGTGGGTGACACGACCCTGCCGGTCGCAGAGCACCTGGAACTCAATGTGGCGCGGTTCAGGGATGAATTTTTCGATGTATACGGCATTGTCGCCAAATGAGGCCCCGCACTCCATTCGGGCGATGGGAAATTCGCCCATCAGGGTGGTTTCATCTTCACAGATGCGGATGCCCCGGCCCCCGCCGCCGGCAGCGGACTTGATCATCACCGGGTATCCCATTTCCCTGCACACCATCACCGCATCCTGAACCGTGGCCACGTGCCCCTTGCTGCTGGGTATCACCGGCACCCCTGCGGACACGGCGGTATTTTTGGCGAGGATTTTATCCCCGGCCAATCTCAGGTTCCCGGGTGTGGGTCCGATAAAGGCCAGACCCCGGTCCCGGCATAAGGCGGCGAAATCCGCACGCTCCGCCAGGTATCCGTACCCCGGATGAAGGGCGTCCGCGCCCGTGTCTTTTGCGGCCTGGAGGATATTTTGCATGTTCAAATAGCTCTTTGGACCGGCCGGCGGGCCGATACACACCCGTTCATGGGCCAGGGACAGGTGCAGCGAATCCTGGTCCGCCTCCGAGTACACCGCCACGGTTGAGATCCCCATCTCCCGACACGATCGGATCACCCGGTGGGCGATCTCCCCCCGGTTGGCTATGAGTATTTTGGTGAACATGTCTTCGCTCCCATACGTCTTTTCACAGTAGCGTCATTTGGGTGCAATCCAGCCAGGCCCCGGTGTTCCAGGTTTCAGTGTTGGGGCTCCCGTGACGGGATGTTTCCTGACACCGGCATGGGAAAACACGGGATCATGCCTTCTCAATGACAAACATGAGGTCATTGTCTTTCAAGGCCGCCTCGTTTTGCGCCGCGATCTCCACGATTTTTCCCGCAACCGGCGATTTGACGCTCTGGAAGACCTTCATGGTCTCCAAGAGGGCCAGGACCTGTTTTTTCTGGACCCCATCTCCCACTTCCACATATCTCTCCTGGTCCGGACCGGGCCGCCTGTAGAA
>JAWLET010000026.1:0-7776 GCA_041685955.1 Desulfobacteraceae bacterium
GGCCTTGCTGAGTTCCATATCCATGGTGACATGGAAGGTCTTCTTGCCCAGTTGAAGCGCCTGGGGGCTTTTGGTCGCCAGCGTTCGGGCATAGGCCAGGGTTTCGGTTTCCAGATCTTCTGCGGGTACGACCTTGTTGACAAGGCCTATCTCCATGGCCCGGGACGCAGGAACCAGATCGCCGAAAAGGAGAAGTTCCAGGGCCTGTTTTCGCCCCACCACCCGGCTCAGGGGCACAGCGGGTCCCAGACAGAAGAGCCCCACATTGATGGCCGTAAACCCGATCCTGGCATCCTCTGCGCATACGGCCAGATCCGAGGCGGCCACCACACCGGCTCCGTTGGCCGCGGCCACTCCGTGGACCTGGGCAATAACCGGTTTGGCCATGGACATCATGGTCTGAACACTTTTTTCCATCAGCTCCACCCATTCTTTGTACTGGGAAGCGGTCTTGTCCCAGAATTCGGTGACATCTATGCCTGCGGAAAACACCTTTCCCGTACCCTTGAGCACGATCACCCTCACTTGCGGATCAGCGTCCATCTCCGTAAGGGCCTGGGCCAGCTCGGTGGCCATGGTGGTGTTAAACACGTTTAATTGTTTCGGACGATTCAGGGCGATCTGTCCGATGCCATTTTCTATTACATCTACTGTCAACGCCTGATATACCATGTTCTCCTCCTTAAGTATTTGAGCCCACTGTCTATAACTTTTTGAGCAGCTGGTTGGCCGTGGTCAGCATGGGGTCCCATACCGGGCTAAAGGGGGGGGCATAAGCCAGGTCGCACTGGCTGAAGTCCTGGACGGTCATTTTCTGATGCAGGGCCACCGCCAACGCATTGATTCTGTGGGCCGCACCCTCAACTCCCAGCAACTGGCCGCCCAAGAGCCTTCCGGATGCCTGGTCCGCAATCATATGGCTGTAAATGGTAGAAGAACCCGGATGGGCATGGGCCCGGGAGCGAGCCTTTATGGCCACTTCCACCGGATTGAATCCGGCTGTCTGAGCCTCCTTGAAACTGAGTCCGGTCCTGGCGACCTCTAAATCAAAGACCTTGAATACCGCAGTGCCGGCAATGCCTTCAAGTTTTACCGGTTTTCCGGACAGATTATCGGCTACACCCCACCCCGCCCGGTTGGCCCGCAGGGCCAAGGGTATCCAGGTCTTCTGACCGGTCACCACATGGTAGGCGTCCGCACAATCCCCGGCTGAATATATATCCGGATCAGTGGTCATGAGGTATTTGTCCACGGAAATGGCATTTTTCGGGCCCATTTCCAGACCGGCATCCGCGGCAATGCGGCTGTTGGGGGTTACCCCAATGGCCACCAGGACCATATGTCCCTGAAGTGAAATGCCCTCACAAACGACATTCAGCAAATGATTCCTGCCCCTTTCTATGGCCTTTATGTCCAGTCCCAGATGGAGATTGACGCCATGGCGCTCGATCTCATCCTGGATTACCTGGGAAAGGTCTGGGTGCATCCAGGGCAGAAAGACGGGCCTGGGTTTTACCATGTTCACCTGGATATCCCTTTCCCGAAGCGCTTCGCACATCTCGAGGGCAATATAGCCCATCCCGATGATCACGACGCTTTTTACCCCCTTGGATTCAATGAAATCCTTGATCTTTCGACCATCCTCCAGGATTTTGAGGACCATGACCCCCTCAAGGTCAAATCCGGGTGAATCAGGGATGATGGGTGAGGCGCCTGTTGCAATAAGCAGTTTGTCATACGGTACGTTGAAGGGCTCGCCCCCGGTACGGATCCCTGTGACCAAGCGGTCCTCTCGGTCGATACCTTCTGCCCTGTGCCCGGTCCTCAGGTCGATACCCTGCTTTTCCCTGAAGACTGATGCTTTTCGGACCACCAGGTCGTCCAGCGGTCTGTCAGGGTCCGCAATATTATAGGGCATGCCACACGCGCTATAGGACACATCGCGGGTCTGTTCAAGGACAATCACCTCTGACTCCGGCATATTGCGCTTGAACCGACTTGCAGCGCTCATTCCTGCTGCATCTCCTCCGATCACCACAAATCTCATGGAATCTCCTTTCTCAATTGGACATGTTGATTTATGCAGAGGGTACCAGGGTCTGCTGTCATAAACTCCCTGAAAAACCTGCCATTTCTGTTTTGTTCCCATGGTTTAGCTGCGATGGTTCCGGAAAATGGTAAGGTGTTCCGGGTGCGGGGCGTACCTTACCAGCCCGGTAACAAGGCGGGGATATTGTAGCGGCTCTGAGGCATATGGTCAAAGAATAAATCCTGGTTTATGGATGATGGGACCGGCTGGCTTGGATTTGGGCAAGATAAAAAAAGAGGGCGTCGCTCCCCAATGCGGCGCCCTCTTTGGGAATGGTTAAGTTCCAGTCTTATTCAACAGGATACCCTGCCTTGACCCATGCTTTCCATCCTCCGGCAATGTTTTTCACATTTTCGTATCCCATGCGGCAAAGGGTGCAGGTAGTGAGGCAGCCCCGGCCCCCGACCTTGCAATACACGAGGATATTGGCCTCCTTGTTCGGAATTTCCTTGGTGACCTTGAATTCCATGAGCCCGCGGGGGATATTGACGGCCCCCGGGATGTGGCCCATCTTGAACTCCTTTGGTTCTCGACAATCCAAGAAGATATAGCCCCCTTCATCCAGGCAGTTCATGGCCTCGGAAACCGAGACTTCACAGACGTCCTTTTTGGCTTCTGAAACAAAATCCTCCGCCGTCATATCCGCTGCCATCCCCTGAGGGATGGCCAGACCAAGTGCGAATATCATCGCCAGTATCGCTACGAACAGTGACCGTTTTTTCATAAGCATTCCTCCTTTTTAAATTGGTTTTTATTTTTTAGGGTTACCCTTAAATCAAGTTTGCCCGAGGCAAACCTATGACGCATCAAGAACCGCTCCGTTTCCGAGGGAGCCTCTCCGGGGGTACGACCACATCCTTGTTGGCCTTCTGGTCTTTTGGCTTCACGTCCTTTTCGAGCAGGAAGAGTTCTTCCTTTCCGTGACAACTGTTACAGGTTTTGTTTTGGGGAGTATGCCGCTGGATATTATGGGGCGTGGTCAATTTCCAGTTGGGAAGCTGGTCAAAATTGGTGAGTCCATCCTTTACATAAAAATCAAAGGTGTCCTGGTCCACCGGTACATGGCGGAGTGTGACAAATTCTTCAGGTCTTCGGTCTGATTGAAGGGGGTTCAAACCAATCTTGAACTGAATGTCCGATGCTTTGGTCTTATAGTACTTGAAACCCTGTTTATCCGTTCCCACATGACAGCTGTAGCAGTTTTTATAGGGCATGGAATGACAGACCTGGCAACTGACCTGGTCCTTATGAATCCAGTGGCTTTTGGGGTTTGCCGCCTGGGGTTCATAAATGTCTTCATGGCAGTCCAGGCACTGGGGCCCGTTTTTTACCTCATACCGGTTGGCATACTCTTCCCCGTCTCCGTGCATTTCTTCGGCCGTATGACATTTATTGCACTTAAAATATTTTTTCTTGTGGACGTCGGGGGGAATCCCTTTGTTTTTTCCCAAGAACTCCTTTTCGATACGACTCCCGTGGCAGGCGGTACAGACCGTGTGCATGGGCGGTGTTTTCTGGAACAGATGCCCGTCCAACAGGCCTCCTTCCACTGCCTCGGGACGGCTGATGTGGCACTGCCCGCAACTGGAGTGGCATTCGGTGCAGTGCCGCTGTCGAGCACCATCCACCTTGGCGTGAATATCCTTGTCATCACTGGCCCGCATATCGATCATCTTTTTAAAAGGTGCCAGGCTCACATGCAGATTCTTGTCGTAATTTTCAGCAATGCTGTCGTGACACGCCCCGCAGGTACCTGACGGATCCGGATATGAAGGATCTTTGACCACCCCATCATGGGCGGTTTTCCAGTTGGGGTCGCTGGGATCGCCACCATGGCATTCATGGCACCCGAGGTCGCCATGGTATTCATCTTCGGCAATTGAACTGTCCACCCAGATCTTTTCGTGCGGAGCCAACGGCTCCACCATGCCGCCTCACCCCTCGCCTTCGGTCTCCGCAGACCCCCCTGGTTTGTCTTTATTGACTTTCTGAATTTCCCGGGTAATCTTGATGAGTTTCCCTGCATTGGTGTGGCAGGTGAAACAATGATTTTCCTCTTCAGCAGACCAGGTCACCCGGCTGCTCCAGAAGAAAACCAGGCAAATCGTCAGAGCCAATGCGAAATGCACTGCAAATTTGATCATTTTCATTTTACCCGCTCCTTTAAAGAAAGATTAAATCCTTTGTCTATTGCATTCACCAGACTCGCAACCCGGTCTCTCCAATTTTTTTGCTTGGGTTATGGCGTTTCCGTTTTGTACCCCGGCATGAAAAAACGCGGTTCATGGAGGTGATTGGATATAAAGGCATCAAATACCTGATCCGCTTTTCCGGCGATTCCGGTGATGAGACGAATTTTTAAGTTACTGAGCATGTTATACAATAGATCACTGATACCGCCGCAAATCAGGACCGTGACATCCAACTGTCGCAGGATATTTACCCGTTCGGTTAGCGGTAATTTATCTAAATAAATTTCCGTTCTTTCAATTTCACGATCCTGCTCGAAAGTAATGAGTAGCAGGCGCGTACACGTGTCAAAGACAGGCGAAACTCTTGATTGAAATATCGGGATTCCCACCTTGGCCATTACACATCAGGTACATATTCATAAATGCAATGCTTGGCGCTAAAACTTGAGACCAGGGGTTGTATGCTCATGTCCATAGTTTTTATGTAAATTAAAAAAAGAGACCTTTGCAGGCGTCGTGATCTCATGCCGAATGTTTTTTATCCCATCCTTAAGGCCGCTTTTCTCGGGAAGGTATTTTTGCGATGAACCCTGAAATGCGTAAGGATAATGAATCTGCAAAGGTCTCCTGCTCTATACTTCAGCAACTTCCATGCCAATAAAACGAAGCGATTGTGAAATACCATGTAACCTTCTGGTTTTTATTGAAAAAGCGAATACTGTCAGGATGAAATAAAGCCAGGAAAATGAAACGTTCGGGAACAATTCGCCTTTTCAATGTCAAGCACATGGGAACAGAACGCACCCAAAATATTTTTTTTATGATTGACCGCCCCAGGGAATCCTGCTATAGAAGCGCTTGTCAGGCAACGGTTATGGATTGCTTGGTGAATCGTCAGCGTATTCGATGCGTGCGGAAGAATGCTGTCACACCGCAGGAGATTTCAATGTATTCCCTTGAGAAACATTACCAGATCATATTGGACAGCATTGCAGACGGCGTTTTTACCGTAAACCTCAACTGGGAGATTACATCCTTTAATACAGCTGCTGAAGTTATCACCGGGATATCCAGACAAGAGGCCATAGGGCGGCCCTGCTTTGAAGTGCTCCGGGCCAATGTCTGCGAAACCGGGTGTATACTTCGGCACACCATGGAGACGGAAACCCCTATCGTGAATATGCCGGTTCATATCATCCGTGCGGACAAAAAATCGATTCCCATAAGTGTCAATACCACCCTGTTGAAGAACGAGGACGGCCGGATCATCGGCGGGGTGGAGACTTTCAGGGACCTGACCGTGGTTAACAAGCTGAGGCGGGCCTTGCTCAAACAGCAGTCTTTCGAAGATATTGTGAGCAAAAACGGGGAGATGATCAAACTGTTTTCAATGCTTCCGCAAGTCGCAGAGAGCAACAGCACGGTTTTAATCCAGGGAGCGAGTGGTACGGGTAAGGAGATTTTTGCCAGGGCCATTCACAACAACAGTGCAAACCGAAAAGGACCGTTTGTGGCGGTCAATTGCGGGGCCCTGCCAGATAACCTGTGTGAATCCGAGTTGTTTGGATACAAGGCGGGGGCGTTTACCGACGCCAAGAAGGACAAACCCGGTCGATTTGCCTTGGCCCAGGATGGTACCATCTTCCTGGATGAGATCGGGGATATCTCCCAGGCAGTTCAGATAAGGCTTTTGCGTGTCCTGGAAGAAAAGGTTTATGAGCCCCTGGGATCCACAAAACACATCCCCACAAACGCCCGGGTTATCGCAGCCACCCATCGAAATATGGAAAAACTGGTTCAGGAAGGCGGGTTTCGGGAAGATCTCTTTTTCCGGATCAACGTAATCAAGATGGTCCTGCCCCCGCTTTCTGCTCGAAGAGAGGATATCCCTTTGTTGGTGGACCACTTTATCCAGCATTTCAATCATATGACGGGCCGGAAGATTGTGGGCGTGACCCAGGAGGCCATGGCTGCACTCATGCTGCATGACTGGCCGGGAAATGTGCGGGAACTGGAAAATGTCATTGAACACGGGTTTGTGCTCTGCAGGGGTGAATTGATCCAGCTGGAATGTCTCCCTGAGCAGTTGATCCCCAAAAACAGTTCTACGGTGGTGCCCAGCGGCCTGACCCTGAAAGAGATCGAAAAACGGGCCATTGAGCGGGCCCTGGAGCGGAATCGAGGAAAAAAGATGGCCACCGCCAGGGAACTGGATATTGATAAAAATACCTTGCGACGAAAGATCCATCGGTTGAGTATTATGGAACCGCTTATGTAGATGTAGAAGCGCTGACGCCCCATGCCGGCCTGAGTTGTATACCTCCCGTGAAATCGCTAATGTCAAAAAAAAGAAAGGGGGTTGACGATAACCGGGCCATTTCATATACTCCGCAGTCAACTTAAGGCGTGAGTCCCGGGAAGGGGGGTGAACGAAACCGATAGGGATTCAGAACAAAAATTCCATTAAGAACAGGAGGTTTGACAATGAAAAGGATCGCTGTTTTTGCAGTGGCACTGATTTTCACAATGGGTTCTGCCGGGTTTGTCGTGGCCGGCGACAACCCGCTGGTCGATACGGAGAGAGAGGTAAATGCCTCTTTTGCAGCCGAGGTTCCAAAGGACCATGTCATCGGTGTGGACAAATTTTATGAAGTCTATAAAGCGGTTATGGCTGGAAAAAAGAAGGCCTACCTGATCGATGTGAGGACCCATCCGGAATTCTATGCCTTTCACATCGAAGGAACCGACCATGTTCATGCCGGGCATATGTACACCATTCCCAAAAAGATAACAGACCCCAACGCTGAGATCTATATCTGGTGCCGTACCTCCCATCGGGCCAAATATGTGGCGGGTTTCCTGTATAAATATGGGTACAAGAATGTCTATCTTTATAATAAAGGTGTTGTGGGATGGGCCGCGGCGGGTCATCCGTTCGTGAACCAGTTTGCCGGTAAATTCAAGATTGTTGAATACCGTAAAACTCCTTCTGAAGCGGAAAAATCATTTCGCGTCAGGGAGTTCCATCCCTATTAATGGACATTGTTCAAGGGAAGGGGTCCCCCCCTTTCCCTTGACCACCCTCTGTTGGCGTCCGGTTTTCCTCGCTGTTTTCGGGATCCACATGCACAATGACCCGCTCCACACCCGCCACCTCGTCAGTCAGGCAGCGCTCCACCGTCTTTGCGATCCGATGGCCTTCTAATACACGCTGTTCTCCATCCACCACAATATGGATTTCCATCAGATAGCGACCTCCGGAGGTGCGCACCCGCACATCATGTGTGTCCAGTACTCCCTCTACACGCCCGGCGCAATCCTTGATATCCTGAAGGATGTCCGGCGGTGGGGCCGTGTCCGTGAACTCCCGGACACTGTCTCTGAGGATATCAAGCCCCACTTTCACCACGAAAAAGGATACCAGGAGGGCGGCAAAGGCATCCAGGGTATGCCAGGCCGGATTGATCAAGGATCCGGTTACACCCAGAAACACGG
>JAWLET010000026.1:7876-19741 GCA_041685955.1 Desulfobacteraceae bacterium
TCCTCTCCACGGTTTCCGCTTACTCCTCTTTCAGCAGACCTTTGAGCTTGGCAAAAGGGTTGTGGGTAAACCCGCTGTCCTGATCCCCTCCCACCTCCATGCCCTTTGCTTCCAGGTGATCCAGATGACGGCGGTGTTCGTTTTCATGGCAGTATATACAGAGATTTTCCCAGTTGCTGCCATCGGGTGGGTTATGGGTATGATCGTGATCCTTGTGATGAACGGTGAGTTCATGAAGGTTCTGGCTGGTGAATTCCCGGCCGCAGCGGGCACATACCCAGGGATGAATTTTCAGGGATCTTTCCCGGTAGGTCTCCTCCAGTTTTTTTTGTTCCCGGCGGGCCCTGGTGACCACCGCTTTTATGTCTTCGGGCTTTACCTTTTTGTTTTTTTGCCGCCGGGGGGAGAAACTCCTGGTGTTCATGTATGATCCTCCTGGCCTGTACGATTCGTCTTTTTCCCGGGTTTGGTGGCTGAATCACCTCCCCTTCCATACCCAAATTATATCAAACCCTTTTTAAATTCAATCGCTATCCGCAGTCTTTAACATGGGTGTAAACACCATTGGGCAAGGAGGTATCAGATGTTGATGACCTTATCCGCCAGTTGCATGGCGGTTACAATGTCCAGCATATTGGTGGTTTCGCCCACCTGCTTTTTATCCAGAAGGTCAAAATGGGTGAGGCAGGTGCCGCATACCAGGATTCCGGTCCCGTCTTTTTCTATGGCCTGAATCACCGGTACGAGATCCGAGCCTTGAATGGTGAGCTTGACACCGTTATTGACAAAGACCAGTCGCCATAATTCATCTCCCATTTCCCTGAGAGTCTTGACAAAACTGACCATCAATTTGAGCCCCAGCGCATCGTCCCCGTATCCCATGCGGTCCGTGGCCACCATGACCATGATCCGCTTTTTCTCCTTATCCCTTGGCTGAACCATCTCTTGTGCCGGCTCGGTCGCCCCTTTTGCAACGCCGATCACTTCAACGCCGGCGTCGTTTTCCTTCACCGAGACCTCAAAATGCCGGGACTCCAGAAAGCGGGCGACATTCTGTTTGGAGGCTTCATTGTCCACCCGTACAAGGACGGTTTCCGGATGTTCGGTCTCGATAAGAGATTTGGTCTGTAATACCGGAGCCGGGCAGGCCAACCCACGGCAGTCTATTTCATTTCCCATTAAGGTGCTCCTTCATTGGCATGGGTGGCGTCCCCCAGGGATGCTTCACCCCCCATGGAGGCCTACTTCACCACTATTTTCTCAGACGCACCGGACACCACCTCTCCGATGATCTGGGCCGGTTCAACCCCCGCCCTATGCAGACGGGTCACCAGATCTTGGGCCCTCTTTTCCGGCACACAGATCAGGAGGCCTCCGGAAGTCTGGGGATCAAACAGAACATCCTGCATGAGTCGATCCACCCCGGGTCCGAAGGTGACCATGCACTCCCTGAACTCCCTGTTTTTGTAGGCCCCGGCAGGGACCAGGCCCATCCCGGCATACTCCAGAGACTCGGAAATCACGGGAATCCTGTCTGCTTGAAGGACCATGCCGAACCCGGAATCCACAATCATTTCGGCCATGTGCCCCAGCAGCCCGAAGCCGGTGACATCGGTGCAGGCGTGAACCGGGAACTCGGCCATGATCTCGGCCGCATTCCGGTTGAGGGCCGCCATGAGTTCAGTGACATCTCGAATGGTTTCTAAAGACGCCAGTCCGCCCTTGACGGCGGTATTGATGATCCCCGTACCCAGGGGCTTGGTGAGGATAATCCGATCCCCTTCATGGAGATTGCGATTGGTAAGCACCCGGGAGGGATGGACGAAGCCGGTGACGGAGAGCCCGTATTTGAGCTCCTTATCCTCCACGCTGTGCCCGCCTACAAGGACCACATCAGCTTCCTTCATCTTGTCCAGCCCGCCCTGAATGATCTGGCGGAGGACCTCCATCTCCATGTCTTTTAATGGAAAGGCCACCAGATTCATGGCCGTCTTGGGGACTCCACCCATGGCATACACGTCACTCAAGGCATTGGCCGCGGCAATCTGTCCGAACCAGTAGGGGTCGTCCACGATAGGCGTGAAAAAATCCACGGTCTGGATCATGGCGATCTCTTCGGTAATTTTGTAAACAGCCGCATCGTCTGCGTGGTCCAGACCCACGATGACGTTTGCATCTGTTGGAAACTCCAATCCACAAAGTGCCCGGTCCAGGTCCCCTGGGGGTAGTTTTGAAGCTCACCCGGATCCGTCAACAGTCCGGGTAAGACGAATGACCCCTGATGCGTCCATAATGACTCCTTAACAATCCAAACAGGTGGTTGAAATAAATAAACTAAGCGCGATTCCCCTGTTTTGCAAGCTGGAAATTCCGATGCCAATTCCGCCTGTTATCAGAAAATCCGATATGCCGTCCGGTTGCCATTTACAGGCGTATCTGCTAACAGGAATAAAAAATGCATCATGGACTCTTCATAGGTTTCATGCGGGGTGCCCAGGTTTGGGAACAGATTGAACTCGGTTCAATTTGTAACAAGAGGCGAAGCCATATGGCAGGAAGGAGCGAATAGATAAATGCCCGGGAAAATTACCCTTGATCACGGAAGCGGGGGAGAGGCTTCCCAGGAACTCATTGGTGAAATATTCCTCAGCCGTTTGAACAACCGGTATCTCAGCCGCCTGGATGACAGTGCACTGGTGGAAATTTCAGGCCAGCAGGTGGCCATGACCACCGATTCCTATGTGGTGGATCCCATATTCTTTCCAGGTGGGAATATCGGCAGCCTTGCGGTGCATGGCACGGTGAATGATCTGACCATGCAGGGCGCAAAACCACTTTATCTCACACTCGGTCTTATCCTGGAAGAAGGGTTTGCTATCAAATCTCTGGAAAAGATCGTGGACTCGGTGGGCCAAGCCGCCCGGGAGGCCGGGGTAAAAGTAGTGGCCGGTGATACCAAAGTGGTGCAAAAAGGCCATATGGACAAAATTTTCATTAATACGGCAGGGATTGGCACGGTTGCGCCCGGGATCGATGTGGGCATCTGCAATGCGCGAGTGGGTGACCGGGTCCTCATTAACGGCAATATCGGGGATCACGGCATCACCATCCTCACCCAGCGTGAAGGGCTTCAATTTAAGACCGCGCTCACCAGCGACAGCGCCTCCCTCAATACACTGGTGTCGGCCATGTTAGCCCGCCATGCAACCGGTATTCATGTACTAAGAGATCCTACCCGGGGCGGGGTAGCCACCGCCTTAAACGAGATTGCAGGCCAGTCCGGGGTGGGCATTACTCTGTTTGAGGATAAACTCCCGGTTTCAAAGCCGGTCAGGGCTGCTTCAGAGGTCCTTGGTCTTGACCCCCTTTATGTGGCAAACGAAGGAAAATGCTTGGTCTTGGTGCGCCCTGAAGATGCAGAAGCAGTGCTCAAGATCATGAAAGGGGATAAATACGGAAGAGACGCCGGCATCATTGGCGAGGTGACGGCTGAAAACTCAGGGAAGGTCCTTTTAAAAACCCGGGTGGGCGGCACCCGGATCCTTGCCATGCTGACCGGAGAACAGTTGCCCAGGATCTGTTAGCCTGTGAACAAAATGCCTGTTTCCGAGAAGTTACATCTCCCAGCCCAGTTTAAAGATATAGGCCTGGTCATACTGTTCTTTGCCGTCAGCAGGAGCGTTGACAAAATCATAATTGTATTGAAACGAAGTGAACAATCCGAATTTCAAGGGGAAACGCAAGCCTGTTCGGGTTCTTATCTGCCAGTTTTCAGTCTCTCCCGTGTCTACAGTTCCGTCATTGTGATGGAATCCTTGAAGGATGTCCTGGAAAATCCAGATATCAAAGTCCACATTCCAGAATGCGGCCAGGTATTCGCGATAATCCTTGTTGTCAAAGGCTTGCATCTTTTCGGAATAGGATTCATAGACATAATTGGGACCCAAGGAAACAGATAGGTTCTTCTGTTTGGATTTCCAGAATTGATATCCTATGCCGGCACCGATATTGCCTTGAAAATCCAAGTCCTTGAGTTTATCTCTTGCCCCCATGGCATTGCCGAAAAGAAACCATTTCTCACTTATATATCTGTTGTATTTGAGAGAGGCCAGCCCCTTGTCCTTGGTCACCTCTTCATCGCTTGTTTCCCGATGGTATTCAGCGTAGGTCTGGATTTCGTGGGGAAGTTTGGTCAGGGTGAGTTGACCGTCCATATCGTAGCTTTCGGTGTCGGTGTTCCCGCTGTTACTGCTTACTCCCGCACTGACTCTTCCGCCCCATTCCCATTGCGGCGGGGGTTTGGGCGGATACAGTTGGGTTACTTGGGTCATTTCGATGGGAGAAGCGGGAGAGCCGCTCTCGGGCTTGAGCGTGAGGGTCCCTTCGGTGGAGGTCACGGCTTTCCCTTGGAGGGCCTGATCGTCTTTTAAACGGACTTCAAGTGCTCCTTCAGTGGTCAGTTTGGATACCTTGCTCCAGTCCACCGTAATCTCGCCGGCATAGGCGGTTGTAAACACCAGCTTTCCTGAGGCCAGGGAGACCACTCGGCCCTGAATATGATCTCCGTTCTGCATGACGATCTCATCGGCAAGGGCGGTACCGGTAATCAGCGAGAGGAAAAAGGAGGCAAACAGAAAGATTTTTAATTTATTCATCACTTTGATATTTTTCCTCAGGGTGCATTCAACAAAAATCCTCATCCTCAAATTCCTTTCACATAAAATAAAGCCCAGCGCTTAACCGGGCTTTGCAGGTTGATGTGCATATACCGGTTGTTGATACGGATCCACTCGGGACTTTTCATTAAAGAGAAATACCCCTCCTTGTCAAGAGGATTAGAGGGCCTATTACATTCTTTACTATTTGTGAGATTCCTGCTAAGAGAACACCTGAAAAGGAGGGCTTTTGAAAGGCCTTTCAAAAACAGGAAATACAGAAAGGAATAACCCATGGTATCCAAAAGCAAAGAAACGAGAGTAGAGCAGAAGGCCTTCTGGGAAAAGAAGTTGCATCAGAGACTGTCTGCATTGGAAGAAAAGGGGGTGTCACCCGAAAAAAAGGCCAAGGACACCACCGTGAGATCCCTTCGCGCCAAACTGCGAGAGACCGACAAGAGACTTGGTGTGATTACAGAAGGAGAGAAAAAGGTCGAAGAGATGGCCAGACTCAAGGCTGAAAAGCTTGCGGTCCCCAAGCAAGGAAAGCCCAAAAAGGGAAAAAAGGCCAAAACCGAGGAACCTCCTGCTGAGAGCAAGCGACAGAAAAAGAAAAAGAAAAAAAAGGAGGGCAACAAGGAAACCAAATAGAGAAGGTCTCACTGAGTCAAGGACTCCGGCATCTACCAGGGGATGCTATCGGAGAAGCCCTGATACTGCAAGAGTCTTAAGTGGATTGTCGGAGCATCTATGTTCCATAGTGTGTGGCCATCCATTGCTGATAGGCACCGCTTCTCACCCGGTCTACCCAGTTTCGGTGGTCCAGGTACCACTGGATTGTCTTCTGAAGGCCGGTTTCAAAAGATTCTTCCGGTTGCCACCCCAACGTCTTCCTCAGTTTTGTGCAATCAATGGCATATCGGCGGTCATGGCCGGGCCGGTCTTTGACCAATGTAATCAGATCTCTTCTGGGGCAATCCGTTTTCGGTACCGGGAGTTCATCCAGTATATTACAGAGCATTTCCACGATGCGAATATTTTCCATTTCCGTGTTGCCACCTACGGTATAGGTTTCACCCCGTACCCCGTGCTTCATGATCGCCCATATGGCGGTGCAGTGATCCCGCACATACAGCCAGTCCCTGACATTGAGACCGTCTCCGTAAACCGGAAGGGACTTGCCTTCCAGGGCGTTGAGAATCATGAGGGGAAGCAGTTTTTCCGGGAACTGATACGGCCCGTAGTTATTGGAGCAGTTGGACAGGGTCACCGGGAGGCCATAGGTTTCGTGATAGGCCCTTACCAGATGGTCGGATGAGGCCTTGGACGCGGAGTAGGGACTGTTGGGTCTGTAGGGCGTCTTTTCCGTAAAATAACCGTCCGGTCCCAGGCTCCCGAATACCTCGTCGGTGCTGATATGGTGAAACAGCGTCAGACGGTCGAGGTTCTCCCTGGCCAGCTCAAGCAGGTTGAAGGTCCCCACAATGTTGGTCTGAATAAACGCCCCCGGGGCTGCAATAGATCGATCCACATGAGATTCGGCTGCAAAGTGGCAAACTGAATCGATCTCATAGGCATCAAAGACGCGCCTCAAGGCCTCTGTATCGCAGATGTCTTTTTTGATGAACACATATTGATCAGGAAAATGTGCCTCAATCTCTTTGAGGTTCTCCGGGTTGCCTGCGTAGGTCAGGGCGTCTACATTGATTATACGTCCCTCAAAATCCGACTCTTCCAGGATGTAGCGGACAAAATTGGTCCCGATGAACCCGCACCCGCCTGTGACCAACATATTTTTCATTCCTGCTCCTCTTTCATCTCGTCCATTAAACGACTTCTGAATCTGTGGATGAATTGCGCCAGGTCGCTTCGCCAGTCCTTCATCCGGTTCAGGTTTGCTTTCTTGAGCCGCCGGTTTTCCAAAATGGAGTTTATGGGCCTTCTGGCCGGCGTGGGATATTCAGCGGTGGTACAGGGGGTCAATGCATGGGGGATATGCATCTGATCAAGAAAATCGGTGGCCAGTTCATACCAGGTGCCATACCCTTCGGATGTGGCATGATAGGTGCCCTGCGCTCCTGCTTCCATAAGCCCGGCAATCTGCTGGGCCAGCCGGTAGCTCCAGGTAGGTGAACCGAACTGATCGTTCACCACCCTTATCTCTTTGGCAGGCTCTTTGAGGATGAGCTTCAGCATGGTCTTCAGAAAATTTTGTCCCTCGATGCCGTATAGCCATGCGGTTCTAAGGATGGTGTGATGATCTGTTCCCCGTCTAACGGCCCTTTCACCTTCCCATTTGGTCTTTCCATAGTAAGAGAGGGGGTTGGTCTCATCGGTTTCGGTATACGGCTCAGGCACCGGTTTTTCACCGTCAAACACATAATCCGATGAAATGTGAATCAAATGTATCCCCTGTTTTTTGGCGGCCCTGGCCAGGTTGTGAGGTCCGTCCACATTGACCCGCCATGCCGAATCCTGTTGGGTTTCGCACCCGTCCACCCTGGTGAAGGCGGCGCAATTGAGGATAACTTCCGGCGCGGTTGTCTCGATTAAATCCTCCACATCCCCCCGGCTGGTGATATCCAGGTCTTTTGATCCCAAGGGTATAATCTCAAAACGCTGTTTCAAGACCTCCTTGCAGTCACTGCCCAATTGACCGGTAGCCCCGGTGATCAGTATTTTCATGAGAGGTGTTCCTTATCTCGACCATGTCCCATGAAATGGTTGGGAAGTCGTAAGGTCACCAAGGTCCCTTTCCCGAGCACGCTGTCCACCAGGATTTCTCCCTTATGTTCGGAAATGATCCGCTTTGCCCGGCACAGGCCCATGCCCACGCCCACTGCCTTTGTGGTAAAAAAAGGGTCAAATATATAGGGCCGGTCCTTCTGGGAAATTCCGCTTCCCGAGTCCCTTATCTCTACGTTGATCCAGTTTTCATTCCTGAGGACACGAACCTCAATGGAAACACAGTCCTGATTGCAGAATTCCAGGGCGTTTAAAAAGAGTTCGTTGAGTGCATGACAGAAGAGCTCGGGGTCGATTATCATTTCAACAGGGTCTGATCGCACGGTCCATGCAATATTCCGCGACAGTTCGGTTTCTTTGGGTGATAATTCGGTCCTGGCCCGCCTGAGGACGTCGAGGACCCCTACCCGTTTCGGGGATATCTGCAGCAGTTTGGTGTAGTGCCCCACTGCCTTTACAATATCTTCAAGTCGTTTGGTCCCCTCAAGAATCGTCTGTAAGTACTTCCGGTTGGGGTCATCTTGATCCAGCTTATGGAGCATTCGCATTGAAAAACCGCCGATGGTAGCGACCGGATTCCGTATCTGGTGGGCCACGGCTTCGGCTAGATTACGGATGCTTTCCGCCTTTTCGTGCTGAAGTGTGCTCTTTTCCTCTAAGACAGCCTTTTCATTCTCATGGGCCTGATGGAGTTCAGTCACATCGTTTATCAGTACCACAATACCGGCCATCGCTTCATCTTGTCTCAGGAAGGATCCGGTGACGGAGAGTTGCAGGACTTTCCCGTCAGGTCTGGTATAGCTTACGTTCCGGTTTAAATTAACCTTCTTTTCCCATATGATATCAATAATAATCTGGTTGAACTCATCGTTGTTCTCCTGGTCCAGAAAAAGTTCGACCCATCTTTTTCCGTCAAAGGCATCGAGGGAGTACCCCAATATTTTGGATGCAGCCTGATTGGTGGTGATAATCTCTCCACAGCCATTGATCACCATCAGGCCGACCGGAAGATTGTCCAACATGTTTTGAAGAATGATGGGTTTGATTTCCATGGGTTTTAAACTGTGCATGGCTCTGTCCGGTCGGTTGGGTACATGCGTCTCATCCTGCAGATATTCATATCCAGTTTTAGTGGGAAAATCAAGTGGGGAGAGGGTACTATGCCAGGTAAAATGGTTGTTCAAACGCGTCAGGTTTGGTATTGAGGATTGAACGGCAGCAAATCGGGTCCGCGAGGGCCTATCCATTCGAGACAGGGAGGCAAACATACAGATGAGGGCCATGGTGTTGAATGGCATATCCGATCTGGAGGAAAACCGGACCCCGCTTGAGTTTGTGGAGCTGGCCGATCCCATACCCAGGACAGGAGAGGTCCTGATAAAGGTGTCCACATGCGGGGTCTGTCACACGGAACTGGACGAGATCGAGGGAAGGACCCCGCCACCCCGCTTCCCCATGATCCTGGGACATCAGGTGGTAGGCAGGGTGGAAGCGCAAGAGAGGGGGGCCGAACGGTTCAGTGTGGGAGACCGGGTGGGGGTGGGCTGGATTTTTTCCTCCTGCGGTGAGTGCGAGTACTGCAAGAAGGGCGAGGAAAACCTCTGTGAAGGGTTTCAGGCCACCGGACGGGATGCGCCCGGTGGATACGCGGAGTATATGTGCGTACCCCGGGATTCAGCATTTATGGTCCCGGATACTTTTTCGGATGCTGAGGCTGCTCCGCTGTTGTGCGCTGGGGCCATCGGATACCGTTCCCTGAGATTGACGAACCTCAAAGACGGCCAAAACCTGGGGCTTACCGGGTTCGGGGCCTCAGCCCACCTGGTGTTAAAGATGGTGCATCACAAATATCCCCGATCTCAGGTATTCGTATTTGCCAGGAGCCCGAAAGAGCGCGATTTTGCACAGGAGTTGGGGGCAATCTGGGCCGGGGACACGGACGAGGCCCCGCCTGTGAAATTAGACAGCATCATCGACACCACCCCGGCATGGAAGCCTGTGGTGGCGGCCCTCAAAACCCTGAAGCCTGCGGGAAGACTGGTGATCAACGCCATCCGAAAAGAAGCGATGGACCAGGAGTATTTGTTGAGCCTCGATTATCCGGAGCATCTCTGGCTGGAGAAGGAGATAAAGAGTGTGGCCAATGTGGCCAGGCGGGATCTTAAGGAATTTATTGATCTTGCCGCCGAGATTCCCATCAAACCCGAGATCCAGGAATTTGAATTACCGGACGCCAATCAGGCGCTCATGGAGCTCAAGGAGCGGAAGATCAGGGGCGCCAAGGTGTTGAACATATCTTCTTAAAACAACGCCCGTATGGCCCGGCGGTAAGGGGGGCGGATCACCCCCTTCTCAGTGATAATGGCGGACACATACTTGGAAGGGGTGATGTCAAAGGCGGGATTCAGAGCGGTTACCCGCGGCGGCCCCAATTGCGTTTGGCCCAGGGTATAGATTTCCCGCGGGTCTCTTTCCTCCACCGGGATCTGATCGCCGTTGGGCAAGGTGGGATCGATGGTGGAGACCGGAGCGGCCACGTAAAAGGGGATCTTGTGGGCCCTGGCCAGCACCGCCACCTGATAGGTCCCGATTTTGTTGGCTACATCTCCGTTTGCAGCAATTCGGTCCGCCCCGGTAATGATTAGATCGATTTTTTTCTGCCGCATCAGGGTGCCCGCCGCATTATCGGCGATCACGGATACCGGGATGCCGTCGGCCATGAGTTCGTAGGCGGTCAGTCTCAAGCCCTGCAGCCACGGCCGGGTTTCGTCCGCAATGACCTGTATGTCCTTATGCCTTTCATGGGCCGCCCGAATCACACCCAGGGCCGTGCCGTACCCGCCGGTGGCCAGGGCCCCGGCATTACAGTGGGTGAGAATGACAGACCCTTGGGGGACCAGGGCCGCTCCGTGTTTTCCCATGGCCCGGTTGATCTTGATATCTTCCTCCAATATCTGTTGGGATTCTTCCCAAAGGCGTTCTTGAATCGTTTCAGGCGGATGTTTTTCCATTTTCTCTGCCAGGGAGATCATCCGCTCCACCGCCCATTTGAGATTCACCGCTGTAGGACGGGCATCCTGCATGCTGCGCCCCATGTCTTTCAACTGCTTCATGAATGTTTGAGGGTTCCTGGTCCGTATGGATCGGGCCCCCAGCGCCATCCCCATGGCCGCGGCCACGCCGATGGCGGGCGCTCCCCGGATCACCATGTTTCGAATGGCCCGGATCACATCCTTATACCCCCTGCAGGTTACCCATTCCACCTTGCGCGGGAGCTTCCGCTGGTCCACCATTCGAACATGGTTGCCGTGCCATTCAATGGTCGGGATCATCTCTCTCCCCTTAGTCAATCATCTCCACCCAGCCGTAAGGATCGGGCTTCTGCCGGTACTGGATGGCCACGATCTCGTCATAGAGCCGCTGAGAAACCTCACCCATCTTTCCCCCGGCCACCACGTAATTTTGTCCCATGTAGGTGATTTGACCTACCGGTGATATGACGGCGGCTGTGCCAGTGCCGAAAGCTTCCTTTAATCGGCCTTCTGTCGCCGCCTGGACCACTTCGTCAATGGACAAAGACCGCTCCGAGACCTTGAAACCCCAGTCCGTGACCAGCCTGATCACGGACTGCCGGGTTACCCCGGGAAGAATCGTACCGGTCAAAGGCGCTGTGATCACTTCATCGTCGATAAGGAAGAACATATTCATGGTGCCCACTTCTTCCACGTATTTACGTTCCTTGGCGTCCAGCCACAACACCTGAGTAAACCCTTTTTCCTTGGCCTCCTCTGCGGCCAGCAGGCTGGCGGCATAATTTCCCGAGGTCTTGGCCTCACCGGTGCCGCCCACGGCTGCGCGCACGAAAAAGTCCTCCACATAGATTCGGACCGGATTGAGTCCTTCCTTGTAATAGGCCCCCACCGGGCCGATGATGATATAAAAGAGGTAGGTCTGGGCCGGCCGGACCCCGAGATGGGGCTCGGTGGCCAGCATGGTGGGCCGGATATACAAGGATGTCCCCGGACTTTTGGGGACCCATTCCCTGTCCAGTAAAATGAGTTGTTTCATTCCTTCCATGACCAGATCCGTGTCCACCTCCGGCATGCACAGCCTTCTCGCGGATCGATTCATCCGCTCAAAGTTTTTCCTGGGTCTGAAAAGGTTGATCTTTCCGTCCTGTCCCCGGTAGGCCTTGAGCCCTTCAAATACCTCTTGGCCATAGTGGAGCACCATGGCCGCAGGGTTGATTTCAAGATCATGGAACGGCTCGATTCGAGGGTCGAACCAGCCCTTCCGGGTCTCATGGTTCATCAGAAACATGTGATCGGTGAGCAGGTCACCAAACCCGAGTTTAGATTCGTCGGCCGGTTTGGGTTTCAATTGATCGGCACTGGCTTTGGTTACTTTGATTTCCATTGGTGTCTCCTTAATTGTGATAAATAGAGTACAGGGTATTTTGCCCTGA
>JAWLET010000244.1:0-4431 GCA_041685955.1 Desulfobacteraceae bacterium
GCCGCCAATGCGGAAGCGTTGATAAAGGATTCGGCCGTGGTGGTGGATGCCCTGGATAATGTGCCGGACCGGTTTGTCCTGGAAAAAGCGGCCCGGTCTCTTAAAATCCCTCTGGTGCACGGGGCCCTGGCCGGCCTGGAGGGCCAGTTGATGACGGTGTTTCCTGAGGACCACGGTTTAAGCCAATTGTACGGAAAAGAAGCAGTACAAGGCGATCGGTCCACATCTCCGGAAGCGCTCTTAGGGGTTCCCGCACTTATGCCGGCTCTTCTCGGCACCCTTCAGGCCACGGAAGTGGTAAAGATCATTCTCAACCGGGGCAGGCTGTTCAGGCGTAAGATGGTTCACCTGGACCTGGAGACCGGGGAAATGAATGCATTCACATTGGACGGTTCCATATAGGTGCCCGGCGGCCCTTTGGGCGCACCGGGGCGTTTTTCCTATCTGAAACACCTTCCGGACCCCGGGCCGGGACGCCCCCGCCAATCCCTGCCGTCTCCAGGACCAAAGCCTTTTCCTCGTCCCTTTCCAGCACCTGTGGAAAGGAGTTTGGTGACCTGCTCAGGGCTAAGGATGTTGCGAAGGGCCAACCTGAAGTCGGTTCGCTTTTCGCCCATCTGTTTCATAAGGTCCCAGATCTCCGCCTGGGTGGCCTTGATTTTTTCCACATCAGGAGTGGTCTGCAGCCATAGAAGCCTCAATTCGGCCCTTTTATTGAACAATTCACTCCTGACAGGTAACATTTCCTTGAAATGGGCTTCCTTGAGGGCCCGTACCTTTTCGGTCTGTTCCGGGGAGAGGTTCAGGGAATCGAGCATATTGATTTCCATGGGTCCATTTCCCCCGCGGCCCGCGCCATGGTAGCCGGCCATCGCGAACGTGGCCCCACCCATAACCAGTAAAACTGCTGCCAATACGCCAATCTTTTTCATTTTGCCATGCCTCCTTTTTGATTTATGGTGTCATTTGAACATTGGGGTCTGTCCCCAATGCTTCACTTCGCTTTGGCAATACTTACTGCAGGCCCCGTGCCAAACGGGTATGATCAACCGTAACGCATTGAGGTAAAAGGAGATATTCAGGTGGATAAAGGCGTTGGGTATGATCTGGAAGGGCAAGATGTGTCGAAAATGGATTAACGGTTTCGACCAAATGGTCGAAGGTTGACGATCCCGTTGACTTTTCCGTTCGCTTGATTAGCATGGATCACACAGCCACCATAACTCGAGAAGAGGTTAACGTCTGCATTAATGAAAAAGCGTATAAACAGATCCGTATCTGAGGCCTCCGGCATGGGGCCGGGGCTCCGTCCGTTTTTACAGCCCCTGGCCGTGGCTGCAGTGGCTTTGGTCCTGGTGTGCCTGGCCCTGTTCAGTGGAATGATGGATCTGAGGGCCCTGGACAAGACCCTTACCGGATACATGGAGCGAAGGGGCGTTGATATTGTGGAGAGCATCCGGCAGGGGGCCGGTTACTATTTTCACTTGCTCCACCACCGGCCATCTCCGCGGCTGGACGACTTTGCGCTTCCGGATTATGACCAGCCGTCTTTTCCGCTTCGCGAATCCATGATCATCCATCTCATGGATCTGGTACGGGATATGGATCTTGAACTGGCCGATGGCCGGCTTACCCATGCTCAACTAAAGGATATGGCCTTCCAACAGGGTATGTGGTTTCTGGGATTCTTCAATGAACAAGAAGGCCTTGCCTTTGCGAACCGGCCGCCCCCGGGTCCCATTTTGCAGAAGGCCGGATCTGTGATCCGGGGAGAGGAGCGCATTTTAATCCATATGTTCGGCCGGCCTGAAAACAAAACCATCACCGGGTGGATGGCCCTCAGGCGAAGAGCGGAAAAGGGGAGCATTTTGGTGGCGCTGAATCCGGAGGGGGAGCGGTTCTGGAAACTGAGAACCGCTGTGCAAAGGGCCATAGGGGAAGTGGGGTTGGGTGGGGAGGTGGGTTATATTGTGGTGACCGACCAAGAGCAAAGGCGTCTTGGAAGCATGGGGCAGGCGCCCGATAGTGGGGAGGGTTCGAGCCCTGAGCAGAATGGTGCCATGGATCTTGAGAAGGGTGAGACCCGGAAGGTGCTTTTAGACGGAAGGAAGTTGTTGCAGATCAAGGTGCCTGTTCAGTTTGACAGGGGGCTTTCAGGGGTGGTTCAGGTAGCGCTTTCACGGGAAAGGGCCGATGCCATGCTGGTAAAGGAGAAGAAGCGGGGGATCGTAATGATGTCCTTCGTGGGCTTTATCGCCCTCCTTTCCATGTGGCTTCTGTATCAAAATCAGAACCGGCATTTGAGGAAGATGCGGGCCGTAGGGGAGCGACTCCACCAGGCCGAAAGGCTTTCGGCCCTGGGGCGTATGGCCGCCGGGGTGGCGCATGAGATCAGAAATCCGCTCAATGCCATCAGCATGGCATGCCAGCGGCTTAACCGGGAAAATATTCATCAACTGAGCGGCGTGATTCGAGATGAGATCCGGCGGCTTGATCAGATTGTGGAAGAATTCCTGAGCGTTTCAAAACATCGAAACCTGACATTCCGCCCCCATGATATCAAGGCCCTCCTGGGGCACATTGTTTTTCTCATGGATGAGGAGAACACCTCGAGAGGGGTTCAAGTGGTGCGTGAGTGGTCCGACGGCCCCCTGCTGATCCCCATGGATGTGGATCGGATGACCCAGGCCCTTTTGAATATCATAAAGAATGCCGTGGAAGCCATTCTCCAAGAGGGAACCGTGACCTTGTCGGTGAAGGAGGTGGAAAAGGCTTGGGCCAGAATCGAGATTTCGGATACCGGCAGGGGGCTTACGCCTGAGGAACGCAGGCAGATGTTTGATCCGGACTACACCACAAAGGAGAAGGGGCTGGGCCTGGGACTTCCTCTGGCCCACGAAATCATTCAGGGACACGGGGGAAAGCTCCGCGTTAGGAGTGAACCGGATGCAGGGACCACGGTTGAGATCCTTCTTCCCTTGAAACGGTAAGGATCAGGGGCGTTGGGCCGGTGACAATGGAAAGGATTGAAAAATGCAGGCCATGAAAATTTTGGTGGTGGAAGACGGTCGATCCCAGCGGGAGATGCTTGGGGATTTTCTGAAAGAGGAGGGCCACGATGTATCTGAGGCGGAGAATGGCGAAGCAGCTCTCAGACTCGTGAAAAACGACTATTTTGATCTCTTGTTCATCGATTACAGGATGCCGGGAATGGACGGGATGACCCTGCTCAGGGAAGTAAAACACATGAATCCTGAAACGGATATCATTATGGTGACTGCCTACGGTACCATTGAAAACGCTGTTCAGGCCATGAAAGCGGGTGCCCTGGATTATATCACCAAGCCCATCGAACTGGAGGAAGTGCGTATTCTGGTGGAGCGGATATCCGAACGCCGGATGCTCATTCAGGAAAACAGGATGTTGAAGGCGGAATTAGACCGCAAGGCAATGAGCGCAGAGCAGATCATCTTCAAGAGCCGTGCCATGGAAGCGGTGGTCAACCTGGCCGGGAGGGTGGCGGACAGCCGTGCTGCGGTGTTGATCGAGGGGGAGAGCGGCACCGGGAAAGAGCTCCTGGCGGGATTGATCCATGCGCTGAGCCCCCGCTCAGGAAGCGCCATGACGGTGGTGAATTGTGCAGCCCTTCCTGAAAGCCTCCTGGAAAGCGAGTTGTTCGGACATGAAAAGGGGGCATTCACCGGGGCCTCCCACAGGCGAACGGGCAGGTTTGAGGAGGCGGACGGCGGAACCCTTTTTTTGGACGAGATCGGAGAGCTGTCTCTGCCGGTCCAGGTCAAACTGCTTCGATTCCTCCAGGAAGGAGAATTCCAGCGTCTGGGTGGAAACGCGATCCTTAGATCCGATGTGCGCGTGATCAGCGCCACCAACCAGCGCCTGAAGGGCCGGATAGAACAAGGGGCCTTCAGGGAGGATCTTTATTACCGATTGAACGTGGTGACCATTACGGTCCCGCCGCTGAGGGAGCGTAAAGAAGACCTTTCCCCTTTGATCGACCACTTTCTGACCTATTTTTCCCGTGAAAACGGAAAGCCCATAGAACGTATCCTCCCCGAGGCCAGGGACTTATTGTTCAAGTATGATTATCCAGGGAACGTACGGGAACTGCAGAATATCATGGAACGGGCCGTGGTGATCGCCCGGGGTACGGCCATCGCCCCGGAAGACCTTCCATTCAGACAGGAGCGCTCCACTCGATCCATGGGCAGGAACGGTACCTCCACCAGCCTCAAGGAGGCAGTGGAAGCCCTGGAACGGGGAATGATTCAAGAGGCCCTGGACCAGGCCGGCGGACACCAGACCCGGGCCGCTGAATCTCTGGGCATATCGGAACGGATGCTCAGATACAAGCTCAAAAAATACGGGTTGAAGGTGTAAATCCCAAGGCGA
The DNA here is from genome assembly GCA_041685955.1 of Desulfobacteraceae bacterium. Classification (GTDB taxonomy): domain Bacteria; phylum Desulfobacterota; class DSM-4660; order Desulfatiglandales; family Desulfatiglandaceae; genus JAIPDZ01. The sequence continues at coordinate 4,411 of JAWLET010000244.1, forward strand.
TTCGGTGAAAGATGCCGAGGA
>JAWLET010000245.1:0-4422 GCA_041685955.1 Desulfobacteraceae bacterium
GGCAAGACCGTGGCCATCCTGGAATACGGAGATCCCACCATTTGGAGCGGCTGGAGATATACATGGGATGCCTTTCTTCGGGGATCTATAGAAATCGTTCCGGGAATCAGTTCCTTTAATGTATCCAATGCCATGATCAAAGAGGACATCGCCTGCAATGGCTCTGTCATCATCAGCACCTTCAGAGGACTCGCAGAAAATGCCCCTCTGATAAAAGCCATTGGCCAAAAAGGCGAAACCCTGTCCATTTTCATGGGGCTAAAAAATGTGGACAAGCTGGTGCCTTTGCTCCAGCAGGGATATGTGCCGGATACGCCCGCATGTCTGGTGTACAAGGCAGGGTATTCAGACAGTGAGGCCCTGGTCCGGACCACCCTGGAAAAACTCGTGGAGACCGCAAGCCAGGCCCAGGAAAAATTCTTAGGGCTGATTTATGTTGGTCCCTGCCTAAAGGGGGAGTCCGCTCAGTGAACCGAAGTACCTGCGGAGCAGGAACCGGCAAAATCTGTAGCCATGGCGGTGATTTCATATGAAAGCCGATAGTCCGACCGGTTCGGGATTAAAAAGAAAACTGGGCTTGGGCTCTGCCACCATCCTGGTCCTCGCCAACATGGTGGGAACCGGTATATTCACCACTTCCGGGTTTATCATGGAGAGTGTGGGCAATCCCATGGCCATGCTGGTGTGCTGGTTCGCGGGAGGGATCCTGGCCCTGTGCGGGGCCCTGTGCTATGGGGAATTGGGGGCCATGTTTCCCCAGGCCGGTGGTGAATATGTGTTTTTGAGGGAAAGCTTCGGCCGTTTAATGGGGTTTCTCTCCGGCTGGATCTCGCTGATTGTGGGATTTTCCGCACCCATCGCAGCCTCGGCAGTGGCCTTTGCCACCTATTTTTACCGCATTTTCCCGGAGGCCTGGCCTGTCTCCCCTGACACTTCTTTTTTTGAGGCCGGATTTTTTTCCATCTCTCCGATAACACTTCTGGCCACGGGCATTATCCTCGTTTTTTCATTGGTTCACTGCTACAGCCTTGTGTTTGGCAGTCGTATTCAGAATCTCCTCACAGCAGTGAAGATCGCCATCATCCTGATCTTCAGTATCACAGGATTGATGCTCGGCAAGGGGTCCGCAGGGCATTTTGGACAACCCATGGCACCGGGACTGCTGGTATCGGGCGGCTTTGCCACCTCCCTGATATTCGTCTCTTTCGCCTACAGTGGATGGAATGCTGCCGCCTATCTCGGGGCTGAAATCAAGAATCCCGGAAAGAATATCCCTTCCGCCCTGATTGGGGGAACCTTGGTGGTGATGGCCATGTATCTTCTGTTAAATGTGGTATTCATCTATGCTTTGGGTGTGGATGGGATGCGCGGCGTTATGGAGGTGGGCGCAGCCTCGGCAGCCGCCCTGTTTGGAACCGGCATGGAGCAGGCTTTTTCCGCGGCCATAACCTTCTGCCTGCTTTCCGTCATCAGTGCCATGATCATGGCCGGCCCCAGGGTCTATTATGCCATGGCAGCGGATCACCTTTTTTTCGAGCCCCTCAAACGGATCAGAAAACCCCATGGGACCCCTGTCTTTTCCATTCTGCTCCAGGCCGGCATCGCCATCGTTATGGTGCTGACCACCTCCTTTGACAAGCTTCTATTATACATTGGATTCACCCTGGCACTGGCGGCCATGTTCACGGTCCTGGGCATGATGGTGCTGAGGAGAAAAGGGTTCCACCTCAAAAGCCCGTATAAAACCTTTGGCTATCCCGTAACCCCCGTTCTCTTTATCCTGTTCAACCTGTGGATTATTCTGTTTTGCATCAAGGAAAATCCGGTGACTTTTTTATACGGCGCCGGGACCATTGCCGCAGGGGTTCTGGCCTTTTTCTGCTTTGACAGGCTCGGAAAATCACGGCAGAGTCCCTTTTAGGGCCGGGTGATCAAAAAAACCAGGCCCTACTGGTCACTTCCGCTTGAAAAAACCTCCCGGGACACTACAATGGGTATAATCCCCCTGTAATTGGAGCAAACCGACCCATGTGGCTTAAATGGTTTCCCTGGAAATATTTGATTCGACGAATTGCGCGGACCCACGGCTTCCTGGACCCGATCGCGCTCATGTCCCACCTGCAAAGCTTTGGCAAGCCGTCCGAAGTCGCTGAACCCCTGGAATTGCTGCGGGCAGGGGTGCTGCTGCATGCCCGCGGTTTGGTCAACCGGAAGGTCATTCAGCATAATCTGGACTGGATCTGGCCGTACTGGGTGGAAAAACAGTTCGATCCTGCCAGTGACTCATTTATCCCCAGGGCCTTTTCCATCAGCCATGTAAACCTGACCCATCGGAACTGGACAGCAGTGGGCCTGCCCGGGTGCTCTGCTTTCCCCATTACCGATCCTCGCGGGCTGGTCACCCCTCATTGGGATGGGTGGTCCCTTGACGGATGGATCGTAACCGAGAGCGGGGAGGCATTATATCCTTCAAGGGAACCGGTCAGTGAACAGCGCTTGGTGTGTGACCATAACAGACTCTCAGTATATACTGACTCGCGCAGAAACCATCTCACCATTCAGTCGGAAACCTACCTGACTCGCCAAAACCGGCGTCCAATCTGTCATGTGGATTATCATGTTCAGGCCGGCAAACCGGCCTGGTTTGTCATGGCGCTCCGGCCTTACAACCCCGAAGGGATCAGCTTTGTAAACAAAATTACACTGGATCCTGAACGACGGTCCTGGGAAGTGGATAAAAAACACACCGTTCATTTCAGTGAACCGGTAGACCGGCACATCATATCCACCTATGCTGACGGGGACTTATATACGAAATTGCTGGAGAATTCCGAGACATCAGCGAGTTCGTGCGATATCGGACTGGCCACTGCGGCAGGAATGTTTAAACTTGAAGAAAACCAGGAGCACCGAATTCAGGTGACGGTGGATTCCCCCTACCAAAAGACCGATGATGACCATTTTAAGTTGGATGTTCCGTGGAACGAGGCATTAAAACCGGCTGCGCAACTCAAGGTGCCTGACGCCTCATTTGTGGAACTGTTTAATACGGCCGTTTACACCCTGGTGCTTCTCTCACCCGGCAGCGTGTATCCCGGCCCGTACACCTATAAACGGTTCTGGTACCGGGACGCAGCCTTCATGACCCATGCCCTGCTCTGCACCGGATTCAAGGACCGGGTCGGATACTTGCTGGAGCGTTTTCCCCAAGACCAGAAACTGAGCGGGTATTTTCACTCTCAATCGGGTGAATGGGATTCAAACGGGGAAGTGCTTTGGACTTTGGCGCGATATGCCCGCTTGACAGGCCATCGGATACCTGACCCTTGGCAGAAAGCGGTTCAAAAAGGGGCCAGATGGATCTGTCGCAAACGACTGAGTTCGGGTAAAGACACCCTTCATGCCGGTCTTTTTCCGGCCGGTTTCAGCGCGGAGCATCTCGGGAATAACGACTACTATTACTGGGATGATTTCTGGGGAATTGCAGGGCTGGAGGCTGCGGTTGACCTGTGCCGCGACTGGAACCAGGACGCATTGGCCGTGGAATTGGAGGAAGAAGCCGCCGCTTTCCGGGAGGCGGTAAATCAGAGCTGGGACCGGTCCCGGGGAATTCGCAACCATTCGGGCTTTCCGGCTTCTCCCTATCGACGCATGGATGCCGGCGCCGTAGGCTCGCTGGCGGCGTCCTATCCACTGACCCTGTTCCCCCCCGACGATGCCAGGGTTCTCGCCACCTGCAACTTTCTCCTTGAACACTGTCTAATAAACGGCGCCTTTTTCCAGGACATGACGCACTCCGGCCTGAATGCCTATCTCACCCTGCACATAGCCCAGGTACTGCTGCGGGCAGGGGATATGCGTTTTCAGCCCCTGATTGAGGCGGTAGCCCATCTCGCCACCCCTACCGGACAATGGCCCGAGGCCATCCACCCGCGTACCCGCGGCGGATGCATGGGGGATGGACAGCACGGATGGGCTGCAGCCGAATGGGTGATGATGATGCGGCATCTGTTTGTGCGTGAAGAGCCGGATCACCTCGTGGTGGGCAGTGGACTTTTTCCCCAATGGCTTAAGAACGGCAACACCCTTCACTATGGACCCACACCAACGGCCTATGGGGATATGGACATTACCGTCTCCTGCACCGATACGTCATGTAAAGTTGCATGGCATGGCCAATGGCATTCACTTCCCCCCCGTATCCGCATTTGCATCCCCGGGTTTGATCCCGTGGAAGCGGACGCCGGTAAGGTGGGTGACATCACGGTAAGGCATACCGACCAATAGAAAGGGACGCATACCATGAACATTGCGATCTTCACCAACACCTATAAACCCCACGTGGGAGGAGTAGCCAATTCTGTGGAACGTCTCGCCCGAGCGGCACGGGAAGAAGGACACCGCGTCTGTGTGGTGGCGCCC
>JAWLET010000246.1:0-4402 GCA_041685955.1 Desulfobacteraceae bacterium
AACAATGACACGGGCCGTGTGGTGGGGGAACTGCCCTTATGGGCGGAAGCAGGAGAACCCTTTACCGTGGCCAATACCAATGAAATATTTCCCGGCCTGTTTGTAACGGGTATGGCTGCCAACAATGCGTACGGAGGGCCCCGCATGGGCCCCATTTTCGGGGGCATGCTCATGTCCGGGAAAAAGGCCGCAGGTATGCTGGTGGAAAGGCTGGACAAATAAGCTACGGTTTGCCGGGCGGGTTGTATTTCTTTAGATACCCTTCCGGAATTGCAACCGCCACCATCTCTCCTTTGGCGCACAGGGTGTCGTCCACGGTCAGGGTCATGGCTATGGTGACCTTCCTTTCCTTGATTTCTTTGATCCTGGCACGGATTTCCATGATGCCGTCAATGGGCACCGGCGCCAGAAAATCCACCTTTAAGGAGGCGGTGACAAACCGGGCCAAGGGCTCCACGCCCAGTTCTTTCCCCTCATGCCGGTGCTTGGCCGCGGCCGCGGCCCCGGTCCCGTGACAGTCCATGGATGATAACACCAGCCCGCCATAAACAAAATTCTGGGCCCCCGTGTGGTAGGGCTCCGGACGGACCCGGCACACCAGTTCATCTCCATCCCAGTAACTCTTGAGATGATGACCATGCTCATTGAGCCGTCCGCATCCATAACAGATGGCAAAATCATCCGGGTAGTAATCCTGTATACTCTTCTCCACCCTAACGTGCTCCTTCATACCGGTGCTCCTTTCGTCTCGATTCGGCAATCTATACCAGAAAGGCAGACAAACATCCAGCTTTTTGAAGGATTGAAGACCAGGGTTCATTGCCCGCATCGGACACAGGAGCTGAGGTCAAGACCCGGTTACCGCCTATTGACATCAAAAGCGCATTGCGGGTAATCTGCCCCGGGACGGTTGGACGACACTGATCCTTGCATGAAGGTAAGGACCGGCGGGCATCATGGAGGCCTTTTGGAAGGACTGGCCGTTACAGGAGCGATATGAGCAAGAAAAAAAAGGGACTCCGGGTGGCACTCATACTCCTGCTGGCAGGTGCAGTAGCCGGGGGATTCTATCTGTTTTACGAACAAAAGACCCAGCCCGCCAATGTGCTGACCCTCTATGGCAATGTGGACATCCGGCAGGTCCAGCTGGCCTTTCACGACACCGGACGCATTTCCCGTCTCCAGGTGGAAGAGGGCGACCGGGTGAAGACCGGACAACTAATGGCCGAGATGGACCCGGTCCGCTATGCCATGGATGTACGGGAGGTGGAGGCCAAGTTAGAGGCCCAGCGTCAGAAGGTGGCTCGCCTTCACAACGGGACCCGGCCCCAGGAGATCGAACAGGCAAAGGCCCTGGTGGAGGGCAATGAAGCCAGGTTGGAAGACGCAGAACTCACCTATGAACGTATCAAGGGACTCGCGGCCACGGATTTTGCCCCCCAGCAGGATCTGGATGATGCCACCGCCAAATTGAAAACCGCCCGGGCCAATCTCAAAGAGGCCCGGGAAGCGCTTGAACTGGCCCTGATCGGACCCCGGAAAGAAGACATTGCCGCAGCAGAGGCCGAGCTCCAGGCCTACCAGGCCGGCCTGGACCTGGCTCGGCAACGCCTCTCAGACACCCGCCTGTATGCGCCGGCCCCGGGAATCATCCGGGATCGCATCCTGGAGCCCGGTGACATGGCCTTCCCTCAGGTCCCGGTCTTCACCCTGGCCCTGACAGATCCCCTGTGGGTGCGGGCCTATGTGCCCGAGCCCAGTCTGGGAAAGATCGCCCCGGGCATGCATGCAGAGGTGACCACGGACAGCTACCCCGGCAAAATTTATCCGGGATGGATCGGTTTCATTTCCCCCACAGCGGAATTCACGCCCAAAAATGTGGAGACCCCGGATCTGCGCACCCGCCTGGTCTATGAGGTGAGAATCTACATCTGCAATCCTCAGGGAGAACTCCGGCTCGGCATGCCGGCCACCGTCTCCATCCCCCTGGACCAGCCCCGGCCAGGGCCTGAGGAACCTGATGGGCCGGAATGCCGGGAGGGCTGAGATGCACAGGGAAGCGGATGCCGGACAGGACTCCCCTCTCCTGGAGATGGACGGGGTCACCAAACATTTTGAATCCGGAAAGCGGACCGTGACCGCGCTCAAGGACATCACGGCCCAGGTCCAAAAGGGCGTGGTGACCGGACTCATCGGCCCGGACGGGGCCGGAAAGACCACCCTTATGCGGCTCATCGCCGGTCTGCTCCTGCCTGACAGCGGCACCCTGCAGGTGCTGGGCCTGGATGTGGTCCGGGATCCCCTCCAGGTGCAGGCGGCCATCGGGTACATGCCCCAGCATTTTGGCCTGTACGAAGATCTGACCGTGCAGGAGAATCTGGATCTCTATGCGGATCTGCAGGGCGTGGCCCGGCCCGACCGTTCAAGCCGCTATGAAAGCCTCATGAAGATGACCGGTCTGGGTCCCTTTACCTCCCGGCTGGCCGGAAGACTGTCCGGGGGAATGAAACAGAAGCTGGGGCTCGCCTGTACCCTGATAAAACCCCCGGCATTTCTTTTATTGGACGAACCCACCGTCGGGGTGGACCCGGTTTCCAGAAGGGAGTTGTGGCAAATCGTCTATCAACTCGTAGAGGAGCAAGGCATGAGCGTGCTGTTGAGCACGGCCTATCTGGACGAGGCCGAGCGATGTCAACAGGTGGTGCTGCTCCACCAAGGCGCCGTGCTGGGGCATGATGCGCCGTCGGTGTTCAGCAACCCGCTTCAGAACCAGGCCTTTCTCCTCTCCTCCAAACGCTTGGGCAGACGACAGATCCGCAAGCAACTCCACGGGAAACCCGGGGTCCTGGATGCCACCATCTCAGGGGATCGGGTCCGACTGGTCACGGACAGTCCCATGGAACCCGAAAAGGTAACCGATTTCCTGGGACCGGATGCAGACCTCATGGTCACACCGGTTTCCCCCCGCTTTGAAGACGCCTTTATCGCCCTCATCAAGGTCCATACCGGCACGGAAACCGAGGCGCCCCCTGACCAGGACAGCCCGTCCGGGGCATCGGCCAAATCCAAAGACGGCGATGTCATTGTGGTGGAAGACGTGGATCGGCGATTCGGGGACTTCATGGCGGTCAAAGGGATCCACTTCAGGGTGAGACACGGGGAAATATTCGGGCTGCTGGGCGCCAACGGGGCCGGCAAATCGACCACCTTCCGGATGCTCTGCGGGCTTTTGCCCCCTTCCGGGGGCCGGTTGACCGTGGCCGGGGAAGACCTCAGGGCGGCGCCGGCCCGGGCCAGGGCCCGGATCGGATACATGGCCCAGAAGTTTTCCCTGTACAGCGGCCTGAACGTCCTTCAGAATTTGAGGTTTTTCAGCAGCGCCTACGGCCTCAGGGGGACTCAGAGGAAGGACCGTATCGACTGGGCCCTGACCTCTTTCGGGCTGGAACCCATGGCGGACATGCCCAGCGGCAATCTGCCCCTGGGCTTCAAAAAGCGGCTGGCCCTGGCTGCGGCCCTCATGCATGAACCGGACATCCTCTTTTTGGACGAGCCCACCTCGGGCGTGGACCCCGTGGCCCGGCGGGAATTCTGGCAACGCATCACCCAGTTGGCCGATGCCCAGGTCACCATCCTGGTGACCACCCATTTTATGGAAGAGGCCGAATATTGCGACCGTCTGGTCATTATGGCCCAGGGGGAAATCCTGGGGGGCGGTACACCGGCCCAGATCAAGGACCGGTACCGGAGCGATGAACGTCCGGATCCCAGCCTGGAGGATGCCTTTATCGCCATGATCACCTCGGATTCGGAAGAAGCCGCATGAAAGGACCCAGGCATTCAGATTCCCCATCTCAAAAACGGCTGATGCGGCTGGGCGGCCTGATCAGGAAGGAAGTCCATCAGATCGTCCGGGACCCTTCCAGCATCGCCATTGCCTTTGTGCTTCCCGTGATCCTGCTCCTCCTTTTCGGGTACGGGGTTTCCTTGGATGCCGAACAAGTACCCATCGCCATTGTGGTGGAACAGCCCGGCAGGGAGACCGCCGGGTTCGTGGCCGGTTTCCAACACTCCCCCTATTTCGCCCCCGAGATCATGCACACCATACAACGTGCGGAAAAGGCCCTGATGCACCGGGAGGTGGAGGGCATCGTATGGCTGCGCAGCAATTTTGCCCGGGAACTGCTGGGCCCGGGTCCGGCAACCATCGGGCTTATTGTCAACGGCGTGAACGCCAACCAGGCCAGGATCATTGAAGGGTATGTGAAAGGGGTATGGTATAGATGGCTGGAGCGCACGGCCTTGGACCAAGGCAGGAACCCTGGTCCCACGGTGACGGTGGAACAGCGGATCTGGTTCAATGCCGAGATGCGGAGCCGCAACTTCCTGGTGCCCGGGCTCA
>JAWLET010000247.1:0-4383 GCA_041685955.1 Desulfobacteraceae bacterium
CGTGCATGCAGACAGGAAAAATGGGACCACGCTTACAGTGGAGGGAAAGACGCTTTTGGAGAAATACCGGTCTTTGAAGGCGTGTTGTCTGAAGGCGGACAATAGCTGCTTTGACCAGCTGTTTGGCAAAACAGATGAATAATGTGGGAGGAAAATGAGATTGAAGCCTGTTCAAGATCCACCGTTGGTATGTGTGGTGGGATTTTCCGGAACCGGGAAGACCACCCTTATCGAAAAACTCATTCCCGAACTCAAGGCCCACGGATTACGCATCGGTTGCATAAAACACGATGCGCACGAGTTTGAAATGGATAAACCGGGTAAGGACAGTTGGCGGCACAAACATGCCGGGGCATCCGCCACCCTGATCTCTTCCCCCAGCCAGATCGGGATGGTCATGGACGTGGCGTATGATCACGACCCGAAAGAATTGAAAAAATTCTTTGACGCGGTGGACATAATTCTTGCTGAAGGGTATAAACGATCCCATAATCCAAAGCTGGAAGTGTTCAGAAGAGATATCCATGATGAACCCGTGTGCCAAGGGGATGACCAGCTTCTGGCCGTGGTCACCGCCAGCCCTGTGGATGTGGATGTGCCCTGTTTTTCGCCGGATGACACGGGTGGCCTGGCCCGGTTCTTGATAAATGCCTTTAATCTGGCAGCGGACAGCTCGGGCAAAGGGGGAGAGGCCCATGTCCCTTCGGGATCCGGGGAACACAGGATGACGGGCTGAGGCCGGGGCGAGTGTAACGCTGATATTAACGGGCCTTGGTCCGTTTGGTATGATCACGAAAAACCGGCTCGAAACCTGTTGACACAGAAACTGCAAACAGTAAACTCAAAGGATTTAAATCAGTAAATCAACGGGGTTTATGCCCCATCCAAAAACGAGGCGTTGTATGACCCACATTCCATTAATGGCGATGGTTCCGGGAAGGGCGTCAATGGACAGTGTCTTTGGAAATGATATTGTTCAGATGATCTTCCATGCCGGTCCCATGGTAAAGTTTGTACTGTTGATTCTCTTTCTTTTTTCTATCATTTCCTGGGCCATAATATTTATGAAATACCGCCTGTTGAAAAGGGCCAAATCCGAAACCGCCACTTTTTTGGAGCTTTTCTGGGAAGACAGGGACATCAAAAAAGTCTACAAGGCGAGCGAAGCGCTGAAATACAGTCCGGTGGCCCGGCTCTTCAGATCTGGGTATACGGAATTCAACCGCTTCAGAAAGATCCAAGGCGCCTTTGTGGATCGGGAGAACAAGGAAGGGAGAGACCAGGGTCGACTTCGTGATGAGGGGTTGGAAGCCCACGGGGATGCGGTGAGGTCGCAACAGGCCCTCATGGATAACCTGGAGCGGTCTCTTAACAAGACGGCCATCGAGCAGAGCTACCGGTTGGAACGGGCCCTGAATTTTTTGGCCACCACCGGTAATGCCACCCCTTTCATAGGCCTTTTCGGGACCGTATGGGGGATTATGGAGTCCTTTCGAGGGATCGGCATGACCGGTTCCGCCAACCTGGCAGTGGTGGCCCCGGGGATTTCCGAGGCCCTCATCGCCACGGCAGCAGGGCTGGGAGCGGCCATCCCCGCGGTGGTGGCGTTCAACTATTTTTCCCAGAAAATTTCATCCCTGCGTGCGGATATGGAGGTCTTCACCACCGATTTCATGAGCATGGTGGGCAGACAGTTCTTTAGGAAACCGTCATTTTCAAAAACAGGCGGATAAGATGGCCTTTCAATCTCCGGGAAATCACAGGCAGTTCATGTCGGATATCAATGTTACGCCGCTCGTGGACGTGATGCTGGTGCTTTTGATTATCTTCATGGTGGCGGCTCCCATGATGATTCAAGGGGTAGATGTAAATCTCCCCCAAACCACCACCAAGAATATCAAGACCCAAGAAGATCCCTTAATGCTTACGGTCAATAAAAAAGGCCAGATTTTCCTGGAAAACCATTCGGTTGAACTTGATACGCTGGAGGTCAAGGTCAAAAAGATCTTTGAAAACCGGAGGCAAAAGGAAGTGCTGCTGAGAGCGGACAGGGATGTGGCTTATGGCGTTGTGATCGAGGTGATTGCCCGGATAAAAAAGGCCGGTATCGACAAACTTGGAATGGTCACGGAACCATTAGACTGATGTTGATGGAAAGGCCGAAATTCAAATCCAGCCCTGATAAAACGCCTGCGCCCAAATCGACAAGCTGGGGGTGGGGAAAAGGCGTGTGTTTATCCGTTTGTTTTCATGTGGCCCTCTTTTCTCTGGTTCTCTTTGTACCGGATTCTTTCCCCACCCGGAGGATCAGCGGGGCCACCGTATACGAAGTCAATCTGGTTGAAATGCCAGGCAAAACCGTTGCCAGTCCAAAAACTGTTGCTCCCTCTGAGAGTGGGAAAAAGACTCAGACCGCCCAGAAGGATGAACCTACCAAAAGGATCAGTCGGCCACAGAAAAAGGAAAAAAAGCCGGTGGTCATCAGCAAGCGGGTGGTGGAGACAAAACAGAAAAAGAAACCAGAGGTCAAAAAACGGGAACCCAAGGTGTCCCCGTCCAAACTCATTGATGATGCGGTGTCCAAAATTGAAAAAAGGGTGGAACCTGAAAATGACCAGCATGTGGATGATGCACTTTCCAAACTCAAGGCCCGGGTCGAAGGTAAACGACAGGCCGGGGCAGCCGGTGGGGGAGGAGCGGACACCGGCATCGGCATGCGGATGTATCAGATGGAGGTGGAGCAGCGGATCAAAAGCAACTGGTCTTGCCCGGTGTCGTTGTTGAACCCCAAGCGGATGAAAGAACTGGAAGCCATTGTTGTGGTCAAGGTCAAGCAGGACGGGAGTATCATGAAATCGTGGCTGGAACGAAAATCATCCGATGGGATGTTTGATCGGTCTGTCCGACGGGCGGTGGATCGATCCGATCCGCTTCCCCCTTTTCCCGAAGGGTATAAAAGAAGCTTTGACGAGATTGAAGTCCGGTTCAATTTAAGTGAGATGGATGGCTATTATTAACGAATGGAGGTGGATGATTGTATGGAATCGAGAGTGACTCCCCCATCCTGGCGCCAAGGGCAGACAGGACGGGCATTGATAGCGGTTGGTGTGTTGTTTTTTCTCACTTTCGCAATCCCGGGCCTTACCTTTGGCCGGATCTATATCGATGTGAATGCCCCTTCCATTCCCAAATTCAATATTGCCATTCCTGACTTTAAACAAATGACCGGGGACGGAAATCACCCTGAATTGTCCGTGGATCTGGCCGAGGTGGTGGCCAATGACCTGGATTTAAGTGGCTATTTCAATATCATGGATAAAAAGGCATTCTTGGAGGGGAAGGATAAGCCGCTGAAAGGGCGCGACATCCGGTTTAAAAACTGGTCTGTGATCGGGGCCGAGTTGCTGCTGAAGGCAGGATATGCCTGTATCGGACGTCGAGTGGAAATAGAACTTAGGCTTTATGATGTATTTTTAGGCCGTCAGATCTTAGGGAAGCGGGCTCTGGGGAATCTCCAGGACTATCGTCATTTGATGCACCGTCTTTCCAACGAGATCATCTTGGGCCTGACCGGGCACGATGGGATCGCGCTCACAAAGCTGGCATTTGTGGGAAATAAAACGGGAAACAGGGAAATATATGTTTCAGACTATGATGGCCATAATGCGAGGCCTTTGACCGATCACAAGAATATATCCATTCTGCCCAGATGGTCGCCGGATGGGAAAAAGATCGCCTACAACTCTTATAAGGACGATGGGGCCATGCTCTATCTCAAGGATCTGGGGTCAGGTGGCGTGAGGCGGATTTCAGGACGATCGGGTCTCAACATCGGGGCTTGTTGGGCCCCTGATGGTCGAGAAATCGCCCTTACCATGAGCCATAAGGGGAACCCCGATATCTATGTGATCAATCTACAGGGAAAAATTTTAAGGCAATTGGTCAACCACTGGGGCATCGACGTGTCACCGGCCTTTTCTCCGGACGGAAAAAAACTGGCATTTGTATCCAACCGGTCCGGGGCTCCCCAAATCTACATCATGGAGATCGAGACCGGGAAGGTCAACCGACTGACCTATGACGGCAATTACAATACCTCCCCGGCATGGTCTTCCCGCGACCGAATCGCTTTTACCTCCATGGAATACGGGCGGTTCAATATCTCTACCATTAACCCGGACGGATCAGGGTTAAGAAAACTGACCAGCGATCAGGGAAACAATGAGGACCCGTGCTGGTCCCCCGACGGCAGGTACATCGCCTTCAGTTCCAACCGGGACGGGGAATCTCATATCTACATCGCGCACGCCAGCGGGCATCATCAAAGACGGGTCACCTTCCAAAAGGGTGCACAGACCACTCCCTCGTGGGCCCCGGAATAGA
>JAWLET010000248.1:0-4377 GCA_041685955.1 Desulfobacteraceae bacterium
GGGCCGTGCTCTGGGCCGGTCGCAAAGGGGCTTTCGGGGCCGTGGGACAGGTCAGGCCCAGCTATGTGTGTTGCGACGGCACGGTGCCCCGCACCCGTCTTCCCGAGGTCTTAAGCAAGGTCCTCGAAGTGGGCCGCAAATACCATGTCCCCATCGGCAATGTGTTCCATGCCGGGGATGGAAACCTGCATCCCCTGATCATGTTTGACGACAGGGACCCGGAGGAGAAGGCCCGGGTGCTCAAGGCCTCATCCGAGATCCTGAAACTGTGTGCGGATGCAGGCGGCACCATCAGCGGCGAGCACGGGGTGGGATTGGAAAAGATCAGCGAAACCTGTTTTATTTTCAGTGACACGGATCTGGAATTCGAGCGCACCCTCAAAGAGGCCTTTGACCCGGATGATATTTTAAACCCCGGCAAAATGGTGCCGGGCCAGCCCTGTGGGTAGGCTGAGGAATCTTGTGGTGACTGAATTGATGAACAAACTGGTACAGCTCTCAGACGCAATCGGCGCGGACCGGATAAACACGGAATCCGCCACAACCGCAACTTATGCCGTGGACGGCATGAGGCCCGGGGCAGTGATATTCCCGCGAAACGTGCAGGAAGTCTCCGAAGTGGTCAAGATGGCCGCTCGGGAGAATTTATCCATTATCCCCTGGGGGAGCGGGTCCAAGATGGGTATGGGGGGGGTCCCTTCCCGGGTGGATCTGGTGGTGGTATCTTCCCGGATGAATCACATGCTGGATGTGGATACCGCCAATCTTACCATCACTGTGGAGGCGGGAGTGCGATTTCGGGACATTCAGGCCAGGCTGGCCACTGAAGACGACCGCTGTTATCTTCCCCTGGAAGACCTGGCCACCCCGCAGGATGAATTGATCTGTTCGGATCGCAGCAACAGCGGCTGTTTCCTCCCCATGGATCCCCCTTTCAGTGAAACCGCCACCATGGGGGGGATCGTGGCCGCCAATTCCAGTGGCCCCAGGCGGCTGTTATACCGGTTTCCCCGGGATCTGCTTTTGGGGGTGCGCTTTGTGGCGCCCAATGGGGATGTGGTGGGGACCGGTGGAAAGACCGTCAAAAACGTATCCGGATATGACATCTCCAAATTGATGGTGGGGTCGTATGGGACTCTGGGATTTATCTGCGAGATGACCTTCAAACTGCTCCCCCTCCCTGAACAGATGGAGACCCTGTTTCTCTTTTTCGATTCCCTCGACGCCGCCTGTGCGCTGGCGCAGCAGGTGCTGGACACGCCTTTGCTTCCGGCGGCCGTTGAAGTCATGAACCAAAACGCCTGTGACGCACTGCCCTTAGCCGGCCTAAAAAGGTCTGGCCCGGAGGTTTTCGGGGTGGCCGTGGCTATGGAGACCTTTTCACCGGCGGTGGAACGGATGCAAAAGGACATCCTGCAATTGGCAAAAGAGACCGGGGCTGTGAGAGACATCCGATTCAAAGAGGGAGAACACCGGCGGTTTTGGCTGATGGTGAGTCAACTTCAGGAAACCATAAGGGGTCAATCTCCCCGTGTGATTGTCTTTCAGCTCACCTATCCCGTTTCTGTGATGCAGGAGGCCGGTTTATTCGCAGAAAAGGCCCTGTCTCAAACCGGCATGGACTATACTCTCCTGATCCACGGGGGGACCGGGGCATGCGTGGGTACGGTGGCCTATGACACCCAAGCCAGGGCAGAGGAAACAGTGGTCCAGGTTCTGGGAGATCTCCTGGACTGGTGCCGGGAAAAGGAGGGCAATCTAATCATCCTGAGTGCACCGCCGGACCTTAAACCCCAACTCAGGATGTGGGGAAACCTGGGAAATGATCTTGAGGTAATGAAGCGTATCAAAACCCAGGTGGATCCGCGGGCTGTTTTCAGCCCGGGACGGTTTTGGATTGGCAATTGATGATTGATGGAAACGTAAGGGATAAAGCCGAATGAATATTGTTCAGTTGAAGAAACTGTCCTATGACCAGGTCGCCAAGTGCAACCGGTGCGGGTTCTGCCTTCCCAACTGCCCGGTCTATCGGGTGGAAGGAAAGGAATCCGCTTCTCCCCGGGGGAGAAACGCCATCACCCGGGCCGTGATCGAAGGCAGGTTGCCGTTGAGTCGCGACACAGAGCAGTCCATTTTCAGTTGCCTGGGGTGCGGGGCGTGCACCCAGGTCTGTCTGTCCGGTGTGGCCACCAAAGAGGCCATATTCAGGGACCGGGAATGCCAGGTGGGGGAGGGACTCTATCCAGAGATTGCCGCCCGGGTGGCCGCACTGATCGATGAATCGCACAATATCTCGGATGACGACAACGAGGACCGGGGGGAGTGGCAGGAACTGATCAAGGGCCTTCCGGAGCAGGCCTTTGAAAAGGCGCATGCAGAGGTGGTCTTCTTTGTGGGATGCGTGGCCTCGTTTTTTCCCATGGCCCAGAAGATTCCCGCCAATATGGCCCGCATTATGGAAAAGGCCGGGATCGATTTTACCATTCTCGGGGGAGAAGAATGGTGCTGCGGCTTTCCCTTGATCGGTGCGGGCATGCCCGATAAGATGGAGGCCCTGATGGCCCACAATCTGGAAAAGGTCAAGGCGGTGGGGGCCAGAACGATAGTGTTTACCTGTCCCTCCTGCTATCACACCTGGAAACACATCTATCAACCGGATATTGAGCTGTATCACGCCAGTGAGATGCTGAACAAAATGATCAAGGACCAATCCATCCGCCTCCAGGAGGTCAAGACCACGGTGACCTATCACGATCCCTGTGATCTGGGACGAAACAGCGGCATCTTTGAGGAGCCCCGCGAGGTGCTGAAGGCCATACCCGGGCTTACCCTCAAGGAGCTGGCCAATAACCGGCAACTGTCGGTGTGCTGCGGGGGCGGCGGCAATGTGGAGATGGTCAATCCGGATCTGTCCGCCCGGGTGGCCCAGATGAAGCTGGATGAGATCGCAGAGACCGGTGCGGATACGGTGGTATCCGCGTGTCAGCAGTGTCTGAGGACCATTGCCACCCGGGCCCGACGGCAGAAGGTGGACCTGATGGTGAAGGATCTGACCGACATGGTGATTGAGGCCATGGGGGAATAAAACCCCTTTGGGTTAAGACCCTGATACATAATACATAAGGAGTATGGACATGATCGCACAGCTTTCCGTTTTTCCCATTGGAGAGGGCACCAGCCTGGGCCGGTTCGTCAAAAAAGGGGTGGCCGTGATCGAGGCCTCGGGCTATACCTATGAAGTGGGCGGCATGAGCACATCCGTGGAGGTGCCGGATCTGGATGCCCTCTTTTCGCTCGTAAAAGAGATCCACGCGGCCCATGTGGAGGAAGGGGCCAAGCGGATCATCATCGACCTCAAGGTGGACGACCGCAGGGATAAAGACGCCACCATCGCCACCAAAAAATCATCTGTCAAAGGGAGTTGAAGGTCATGCCTGAGGCCTCTACCCCATAATGAACGCTTAGGCCCGGCAACCCCCCGTCACCTGACAAATCCTTGCCTTTTGTCCCTGATCTTATTCTTTTAAACTCACCAGTGCACTCCCGAGGGCCGGCCGTCCAAGAAACAACTCCCAAAACTCTGATTGAAAGCGAAGGGTTTTTATATAGAACCGGTTTTTGGTGCTGCACCCCATCCCCCTGGAAAAAGGGCCTTAAGCTGTGGTTTAAAGGTGGACGGGGAAAGGGCATCGTGAGGTCATAAAAACATCATGTCCGACTGGTATGTCTACGCGTTGACGGCTTTGGTTCTTCTGGGTGTTCAACGCTTCCTGTATAAAGTCTCTGCGGAGAGAAAATGCAATACCGCAGTGACCACCTTTTCATTTATGGCCACTGTGGCCCTTATCAGCACCACCCTTTTCTTTGTTTTAAAAGGGCCTGTTTCAAATATCGGGTATCTCCTGTTCATCGGCACGGTGAACAGCGTGGCTTTTTGGGTTCATCATCGGCATTCTGATGGGCGTCACCAATCTGGCCGGATTCTACGCTTTTCTGAAAGCGCTGTCCCTGGGGCCGTTGTCCATTGTGGTCTCCATCACCGGAATGCACTTCGTAATCGCCATCATCCTGTCCGCCTGGATCTATAAAGAGCGGTTGACCGGAATAAGGATGCTCTGCGTCGCCTTCACGGTTCTTTCCATCATCCTGTTGAGACTTTGAGAAGATTCCATCTTTTTCCTTTTTCCCTTTTCCCCCCTGTTTCCGTGGATTGGTAAAATGCCCGACTTTTCTATTTCAGGATCCGGTTATGGGTTCAGTTTCTGATACTGCCCAACGCCATGCCGGGTAGATGTCAACCTGACCCGCAGGGGGTTGAAGCTGCTCCCCCTCACCAAATCTCTGCGTATTTTTGTTCAATCGCTTGAATTTCGCTAT
>JAWLET010000249.1:0-1822 GCA_041685955.1 Desulfobacteraceae bacterium
TCTTTTACCGCGCCCACTCGATCCAGAAATTCTTCTCCCAAAACAAGGACCTTTGCCCCTGCGATATCCGAACAATACCGAATATCGTCCGCGGTGAACCGGAAATTCAGGGGAACGGCCCATGCCCCGGTCCTCAGGATTCCGAAGTAGAGCGGAAGCCATTCCAGGCAATTCATCATCAAATGAATCACCTTGTCCCCCTTGCCCACCCCTTTGTGGATCAGGGCATTGGCAAATCGATTGGCCATGTCATCAAACGCCTTCCAGGTCATGGTCCTTCGACTTTTTTTGGCCGGCTCCCGTTCGATCAGTGCAATTTCATGCCCGTACATTCTGGCGTTTCTGGCCAAAATTTCCGTGATCAGCATATCCAAATCCCCCCAAGAGCTACATTTTAGCTACAAAGTGACTATAAAGGTCCGGTCTTGGGTTGTCAAGTAAACTCAGGTTTCCTTATTGAGGCGGGCCTTGGCCATGGGATAGAAGGGAGAGTTTTCATATTTTTCCACAAATTCCTTTAACAGCGCCGTCGCCTTTTGGTCCTGACCCGCAAGTCGGTACACCCGCTCCAAGCTGAGCATGGCGGTCTCCTGAAAGGGATTGTCCCGGGAGTTGATCACCGGGGTCAGTATATCGATGGCCTTTTGAAACTCCCCCTTTGCCTCATAACATGCGGCCAGCGCCAGGCTGTTCAGGCCCTGGTATTCCATAGTCCCTGATATTTTGTCAGCGAATCTCTGATAATAGGCAATGGCCTGATCATAGTCTCCTTCCATGAATTTGATATGGCCCACCTGAGGCAGGGCCAGTCGGGCCGCTTCGGACCTTCCGTATTCATCGATGACGGTCTGAAACCGCTGTTCCAGTTGCTGCAAATTTTCAGGAAGGCCCTCCGGGCCTTTTTCTTGGGCCAGGATGTCATAGGCCAGGTTGTAGGCCTCCTGGCCCTTTTTGTCCACATGCTGCAGATAGGTATATACGGACAGATAGGCCACCACCACCACAGCGAGGCCGAGCCCAATAAGCTTCAACTCGCGGACATGGGTACTCAGGAGATTTACGGCCCGCGCCGAAAGCGACAGAAACTCGTCCGTCCCTTTTAGCAACTCTTTTCTGGACATCTTCTTTTTTGCCATTTCAGGAAAACACCTCCCCTTGTGATGATCATCCAATACCAGATGTAATCCCTCGGGTCAACCCGAATGTTGGGCAATCCCCGCCCTCGCTTCTCTTCAGACGGGATCTACGATAGGCCCCGGGTTCCAGGGCCTGCCCCTGTAACAGATCTTGTCTTTAACCGTAAACAATAGTAGATTGAAGTGAATAAACAGCGTGAACATTCCTGACCCCTGGAGACCCCTATTTGTCGTACGTAGATGCGTTTTTGAACTGGCTGGATGCACTTCCTGACGGGCTCATCTATCTGGCGCTCGGGCTGAGTGCCTTTGTGGAGAACATCTTTCCGCCCATCCCCGGGGATACCATCACCGCCTTCGGGGCCTTTCTCGTGGGCACCCAACGCCTTCACTTCTGGAGCGTGTATCTCTCCACCACCATGGGAAGCCTGGCAGGCTTCATGTGTCTGTTCTGGATCGGTCGTGTCCTGGGCCGCAGGTTCTTTATTGAGCAGGATTACTGGTTTTTCAAGGCCCGGGACATTGTCCGGGCCGAAGCATGGTTCCACCGGTGGGGCTATTTTCTTATCCTTTTGAACCGCTTTTTCCCCGGCATCCGTTCGGTCATCTCCATAGCGGGGGGAATCGCCCGGTTGCATGTCCTCAGGGTTACCCTCCTGGCCCTGATCAGCGCCTGTGTATGGAAC
>JAWLET010000249.1:1922-4373 GCA_041685955.1 Desulfobacteraceae bacterium
CCCGGCATCCGTTCGGTCATCTCCATAGCGGGGGGAATCGCCCGGTTGCATGTCCTCAGGGTTACCCTCCTGGCCCTGATCAGCGCCTGTGTATGGAACTTCATATGGATCCTTGCCGGTTATACCCTGGGCAACAACTGGGAACGGGTCAATGCCAAGATGGCGGCCCTCATGCTCCGTTACAACCTAAGCGTCTTCATCTGTCTCGGAGGGGTGATCCTCTTTTTGATCATCCGGCTCAAACGAAAAAGACCCAAGGATTAGGCCCGGATGTTTGTTAAACCGGTAACAGGCCTTGGGAGGGTTCTACTCCACTAAAAATTGCTTCATATGATCTAATCGAATTTCTCTTAAGTTAATGACATTGGATCTAAAATCACAATTCCGATGGTCTTTGGGTCTCTTGGGATATCCACTCCAGGAAGGCCGGATTGCCGTCTGCCATGGGCACGCTCACCACACACGGACATTCATAGCTGTGCATGGCGGTCACCTTGCGGACCACCTCCGGGACCAGCGAGGCCCGGGTTTTGGCCAGGAGCACCACTTCCTCTGCGGGTTCTCGCTAAAAGCAAAACTCGGCCCGCAGCATGGAGGCGAAAATCCCGGTTTCATCATTGTTCCCCAATGGATTTAGCACATACTGGAAATCGGGAGAAACGAAAAAATGGCTTGACAGGCGAATGCGATAATAGGCCTCCAGATGGATCTCGGTGCCGTCATGGGCCGTATTCCGATTCGCTTTGAGTCCGGATATACCCAAACCAAAGGTATCCGCCTCCCGTCGGGGGACCAGGCCCCGGACGCTGATCCCGGCCGACCAGAACCAGGGCACTTCGTACACATGGGTGTTGCTGTGGCCCACCCGGGCGAACAGCCCCATATCCCGGGTCACCCACTGATCCAGGCTCAGACCGATGCCCCATCCCTTTTCATAACCGGGTCCGGTCAAGCTGGGATGATCATAGGATTGAAGCCATCCATAGAGTCGATAGTGTCCCTCATGTCCGTTCAGCTGGGGGGAAAAGGTGGCCTGTGCAGCCACCAGGGGATGATCGGGCATGTCCTCCCAGATCTCTTTCTGATGACTTCCCAGGGGCCAGGAAGACGACTGCCCCAGTACCAAAAGATGGAGATCCCGAACGGGGGTGACGCCGAGGGCCACAAACGGCGCATATTCGTCTTCATCATCCAACATCGGATTGTTCACCAGCGGCTGGCCCATAAACTGGGTCCTTGAATCATTGGCAAAGGCATTGGTATCGAGATAGGTTTCGCCATCTGTTTTTCCAAAGGCCACAAAGGCGTGATCATTCATCAGCTTCTGGGTATAATAGAGCTTTTGCAGCCGGATGCGCCCGTTGTTTTTGTCGCTCACGTTGGTCTCCAGCAAATTGGCCAGAACCATCCCTTTTTGCGCCAGATCCACCCGGTTTTTGGTATATCTCAACCGGGCATACAGACTCCCCTGCTCCACGGGCTCCCATTTCATCTCCACTTGCGGCGAAATACACGCAGTGAAATCCTCCTTTTCCCCATCATCCATGACCGTGGCATTGGCATAATGTTGATAATTGGCCACAATGCTGCCGTGCAGGGATACGGTCCTTTGCAGATATTGCCAGGTTGGGTCCAAGTGCGCTTGTTTTGCAGGCTCGGCAGCTGATGCCCGGGTCTGTACATCCGAAAAGGCGGGAAGATCGAAGCAGAACCCAAAGAAAGAAAGGCAAACCAAGCCGACAAAAAGGCCTTCGATCCTTTTTGTTTTTCTATGCATACAGGGCATACATGCCGTAACTGGTTGGGCCTCAAGCCGTGAGGCCTTTATCCTTCTAAACCTCTGAACCCCTGAACCTTTGAACCTTTGAACCCCTGCACCAGCCCACCATCAAAACCGACCCATCTCATGCAGATAGTGATAGGACACAATCCCCACCGCAGTGGACAGGTTCAGACTGCGGACCCTGCCCCACATGGGGATGGCATGGCAGGGATAGCGGTCCCGGATATCCCGCGGCAACCCTCGGGTCTCCTGGCCAAACAAGAGGTAATCGCCGTGACCGACTGAGGCCTGCGTATAGGTGAGGTCCGCATGGCGACTAAGGGCGATCAACGAACGCCCTTCTTCCATATGCTCCAGAAAGGCCTCAAAGTTTTTGTGCTGCCGAATATCCACCTCGCTCCAGTAATCCAGGCCGGCCCGTTTGAGATGCTTGTCATCTGTTTGAAAGCCTAATGGGTGAACCAGGTGCAGCCGCAATTGCGCTGCGCCGCACAGGCGGGCGATATTTCCGGTGTTGGCAGGAATTTCCGGCTGGTAGAGCACAACATGCAGAGGGGGATCATCTATGACCCGGTGAATGCCGTCCTCAACGGAGCCACTCATGGAAGACGCCGAATCCTTCCCCCTTCACTGGGGTAATCGATCACCTCGAGATGGCGGGCATATTG
>JAWLET010000250.1:0-4355 GCA_041685955.1 Desulfobacteraceae bacterium
ATGACCAGGGCCTCGATGTCCCCGTCTTTGAGCATCCTGTCGATGCCCTCCCGCTTATACGCCTCATCCATATACTCCCTGCTCCAACCGGTATCCAGAAGGATCTTGTGGTGGCGGCCATCGAGGGTTTCCATGTCAATCAGGGTACAGCTGCCGGCCGCATTCTTGGGATCCCATGGAATAATCCACTGGTTGGTCTTTGGGCCTCCGGCCGCTTTCATCTGGCTCACCAGTTTCTTGGTATCGAACCATCCCAGTTCAGAAATACACCTGACCCGCACATTCTTGCACTGACCAATATCGTGCTTTCCACCGGCCAGGGCCTGCGAGGGCTTATGAAAAACAGCACTCCCGAGACCCAATACAGCCCCGCCGATGGCCACGTTTCGCATGAACTCTCTTCTGTTTATCTCTTTCATGGTTTTCCCCCTCTTTCCGAAAAAGGATGAACAGCCTGTGCTTAAAAGCCCTATCCATGTCAGTGATCGCTGACCCCTATCACCCCCTTTCCTAAGAAAACAGCAAACCCTGCTTTAGGGTCACACCTGGGTTCATGACGGCTCGGTATAATCCGCGTCATTCCTCAAGTACAGCTTGGTGCAGCACCTGGGTTCAGCCGCATGATCATCAGACCTCTTATTTTCCTTAACAAAAAGGGACAGGCCCCGAGCATCGCAAAAACAGCCGGTACACGGAATGTGACCGGCCCACAAGCTTCCTGAAATAGGCACGCCTTTTATTTGGAACCGGGTAAAAGCAGAACCTGGATGCCGGGGGTAGTGCGCTGCCGTAAATATGGGGGCTGGGGCTCAAATGGGGGGAAAACCACCTACGCCCGGCCGCAGCAGCTTCCCGGCCCGGCACAGCTGGAAGGCGGCGCCTCACTGCCGCAGCACCGATCCGCCGCGTTGTCCGGAAATCTCCCAGTGGGGCTCACGGCCGCGTGTGCGGACAGCAATTTTTTGAGGTGCTTACTGCCGCATGCCCCACAAGCCACCAGATCTGTCTCATTGCTGGCCACCAATATCTCGGTCTTTTGACCACAATCCAGGCATTCAAACTCATATATGGGCATAATTTATCCTCTTATCACCATTGGGCTTCCACATTTGCACTGTCTGCAAGCGGGAGTTTGCCTGCAACATAGGCCTCTACGGCCTCCTTTACGGTACCACCGGCATCATTGGCCACTTTGATGCCGGCCGCATCCAGCGCCTTGAAGGCGTTAGGTCCGCAGAACCCGGTCAACAGGACCTGGGCCCCCTTTTCGCTGAGGGTCTTGGCCGCCTGAATGCCGGCGCCTTTCAATGCGTTTACGTTTTCCTGATTGTCCACGGCCTCAAAGGTAAAATCTTCGGAATCCACAATCATGAGATAGGCCGCCCTGCCGAATCTTGGATCCACTTCGGATGTCAGGTCCGGACCGGTTGATGTCACTGCAATCTTCATTATGTGCCTCTACTTTTCTTGGTTTGCCGCCTGATCATGCTGGTTCCGGTATTCCTCCAACGCCTTGTGCAACGTCTTGAGGGCAAGACGGGCACAATGAACCTTCTGATCCGGCATCTTTTCCAGTTCGCTGTAAAGCGCTTCCAAATCGATGTTGGCGGCCTCTTCCAGGGTCTTCCCCTTGGCCAGCCCCACGGCCGCACATCCCGAGGCCACCGCTCCCGGACACCCGAGGACCTGGATCTTGGCATCACGGATTCGGCCCCCGTCTATATGCATGGAAATCTTCATGGTGTCACCGCACGGCCCGGTGAGATCCGTCACCTGGTCCGCATCTGCAATCACACCGACTTTCTCTTTATCCTGAAAGTATTTTATGGCCTTGTCCGAATAGCCGGATTCGGAAAGCATGGCATAGACATTCTGCGTGTCTGTTTCTTGTTTATCTACCATGAGAAAAACCTCTTGTTTTTAAATAATCACTGCCGATAATCGCCTAATGCTGGGTGGCGCCACCGCCGCCCCCACACACCTGCTCATCGCTGATCATGGGCAACCTGCCATTGATCAGATCTTCAACCACCGGCCTGATCTGAGGTCTTGTCTCGTCATGGTAAACATCAACCCCTACCTGTCTGAATCCCATTAAGGGTCGCATGCCGATCCCCCCTACAATAAGGGCCTTGACATTGTGACTCGCCAACAGGTTAACCGGCACCATACACCCGCCCTGGACATGGCTCTGGTTGGGGATTGTGGTCACCTCCTTGATCTCTCCGCCTTCAACATCCACGAACGTGAACACATCACAATGACCGAAATGTCCTGATCTCTCGCCATCAAGACCGCCCGGAGACATACTCGGTATAGCTATCCTTCCTTCTTTCATTGTTCAAATATCCTCCTTATGGTAAGTATCTTCCCGGGCGCCGAAGCACTCGGGGTCACGACGCTCCTTTTCATAAGGGATTGCATTCCCTTATGTCAAGCATCTTTCATGCCAAAGGCCCTGCCTCCCAGGGACTCTGATAACCGGTTGAAAGGTAAGCACAACTGCGCTATAAGTCAATTATACGGCCAAAAAAGTTTTTCGATATTGCAATTTTACGCTCCAAACTATTGCATAATTGCAATATTTATACATCATTTGGTTCGCTTAAGGACCAAAACCAGAGAGGAGAACCCCATGATCAGTGTAGTGATCGTATCTCCCGATAGGGAGACTTTTGCGGAATTTGTATCGGCATTTACAGAGCATGAAGACACACAACTCTCCTGGGCCGCATCCGGTGAAACGACCCTGGAACTGGCCACAGACCCCCCCGTAGACCTGGTGGTGGCCGACGAAATCCTGGCGGACATGACCGGCCTGGAACTGGCGGAAAAGCTGGTGCGGCGCAACCCCATGATCAATTGTGCCTGCGTAAGCAGGCTCTCCAAAGGGGCGTTTCATGAGGCAAGCGAGGGACTGGGACTCATGCCGCAACTTTCTCCCAGGCCCGGGAAAAAAGAAGGCGAGGCACTTTTAACCACCCTGAAGCAATTGAAAGGAGGACTGTAGAATGGCAAATTTTTTATTTGTACTGGGTAAAGACGACAACGAGGCAGCCACCCGATGTTATCAGTTCAGCAAAATCGCCCACTCCAAAGGGCATTCGGTGAACCTCTTTTTGGTGGATGACGGGGTGTACTGGGCGGATTCAAGCCGGGATTTTGATCAGAAAACCCTCACTGGAGATGCACCCAACGATTACCTCCCGTATTTGGTGGAACAAGCCGTGCCCATCGGGGTCTGAATCCCCTGCGCCAAGGCTCGTCAGGTGGACGAGTCCAAATTCTTCTCCAATATGACCCTTGACGGTGCCCCGCGCTTGATAGATCTTGCCGCGGATGCAAAGGTCTTCAATTTTTAGTCAAAGGGGACATAGATGCATAACATCATGGAAGAAGTAGACCAGGTGGAAATCCTGACCCTTCAGGACAACTCCATCGATATGGTAAGCCAGGACAATGACGAGGTAATTCAGAGAGCCAGTTCGGTCAAGGACGGGGTCATAAAAAATTCCATCCTGGCCGAGCACGGCTTTTCGGCCCTTGTCACGGTGGTCAGGGAGAAAAAGCGCCGAAGCATAATTTTCGATTTCGGGTTTTCTGAAAAGGGTGCGGCCAAAAATGCCGACGCCCTTGAGGCGGATCTCAACTCGGTGGAGGCCGCAGCCCTGTCCCACGGTCATATGGATCACACCGGGGGTATGGCAGCACTGCTGGACAAGGTTGGGAAGAAAGGCATGGAGGTGGTCGCCCACCCTGAAGCATTCAGAGCAGGACGTTTTAAAAAGGTTTTGCCGGGGATCAATGTGGCCTTTCCGCCGTTCACCAGGGAAATGGTCCATCAGGCAGGGGCAAAACCGGTGGAGGCGGAAACCCCTTACCCCCTGCTGGACGGAGAGATTTTTTTCCTGGGGGGTATCCCACGGCTCACCGATTTCGAAAAGGGCGCACCGCATTTTTACTATCAAGAAAGGGATCAGGAAAAATGGGATGACATCCCTGACGACACCGCCGTAGTGGCCCATGTCAAAGGAAAAGGCCTTGTGGTCCTCTCCGGTTGCGCCCATGCAGGGATCATCAACACCGTCAACTATGCGCGCTCCGTGGCCGGAACCGAAAAAATCTTTGCCGTCATGGGCGGATTTCATCTGGGAGGCCCGGACATGGCCCCGGTCATTGACCCCACGGTAAAGGCGCTCACAGAAATCGACCCCACTTATGTGATTCCCACCCACTGCACGGGGAGAGAGGCAGTCATGGCCATTGAGCGACAGATGCCGGACCGATTTGTGCTGAACATGTCCGGGACCAAACTGACGTTTTCGAGCTAATCAAGGTCCATGGGGAACAAGAGG
>JAWLET010000251.1:0-4345 GCA_041685955.1 Desulfobacteraceae bacterium
AAAGCACGCAGAGATGAGCTCTTTGACACCCTGGTGCATGAGGCAGGAAAGCTTTCCCGAAAAAGGAGAAGGGCCGCAGAGGATTTCGAAACCGCTGTGAAGGGGGAACTGGCCCAGCTGCAGATGAAAGATACCCGCTTCAAGGTCCGTTTTGACCAGGCCCCTGGACTCCCCACAGGCACTGCGCCGGGACCGGACGGCGTGGATAAGGTGGAATTCATGATCTCACCCAACGTGGGGGAGGCATTGCGACCCCTTTCCAAAATAGTCTCGGGCGGAGAACTCTCCAGGATCCTGCTGGCCTTGAAGACCATTCTGGCCAGTACCGGAACGGTGGAGACCCTTATTTTCGACGAGGTGGATTCCGGGGTAAGCGGGGCTACGGCCCAAGTGGTGGGAGAAAAACTCTCCGCCCTTGCAGGGTATCACCAGATCCTCTGCATCACCCACCTCCCCCAGATCGCGAGCCAGGGCCACACCCACTTTCTTGCCACCAAAGCGGTCGCCAACGATCGGACTCAGGCCACCATCCGGGCCCTGGACGCCGAAGCCCGGATTAAAGAGATTGCCAGGCTCTTGGGGGGCCGTAAGATCACCTCACAGGCTCTGGCACACGCCCGGGAAATGCTCAATCCATAAAGGTGGCGAGGCCTCCCCTCCAGAGACCTATCCTGATCGCCTAAAAGCAGCCGCCCTATATTGGGGCCATGGGCAATTGAGACATTGACAACCTCCTGTGCCCTGATATATTTTATAAACTGCTACGAGTAACTTCCACCAATCAGGTTCCGGAAGAAAGCCAAAAAGTCCGGTTGAAGGTGATCCCCGTAACATGGCGAGAGATTTTTATAAGATACTGGGGGTTTCAAAGGATGCCTCCCAGGAAGACATAAAAAAGGCCTATCGTAAGCTGGCCCGGAAATGGCACCCTGACATCAATCCCGGCAACAAGGAGGCTGAACAAAAATTTAAGGATATATCCAGCGCCTACCAGTGCCTCGGGAACAAGGAGAAAAGGAAGCTGTACGACGAATTCGGGGAGGAGGGGCTTCAGGCGGGTTTTGACGCTGAAAAGGCCAGGCAATATTCACAGTGGGGGGCCCAAGGCGCCAGGGAACAGACCCGCGGGGCGGGGGGCTTCGGCCGCTATCAGAGTTATGAAGACATTTTCGGGGACCTGTTTGGGGCCGGATCAGGAGCAAGGGGGTTTTCTTCCACCAGGTCAACCAAGGGGAGAGACGTTGAGCATGAAATGACCATTGACCTGATCTCTGCCCTGCGGGGATTTGAGACCGAGCTGGCCATGCAGAAGATGACGCCCTGCCCGGTATGTAACGGTTCCGGGAACGACCCGGGTGCGTCCCTAACCCCATGCCCCTATTGCGGGGGATCCGGCCGGCAACAGGTGGCCCAGGGTCCCATGCACTTTACCAAGGCCTGCCCCCACTGCCACGGCCACGGCCAGATCGGAAAACCCTGCCCCCGCTGTGGGGGAAATGGTCAGGTAATGGGAGAAGAGAAGATCCGGGTGGTCATCCCCCGAGGCGTCAGAGAGGGCTCAAAGGTGCGCGTGGCCGGTAAAGGAGAACCAGGCATGAATGGGGGCCCCCCGGGTGATCTCTTTCTCCGCATCCACATCAACCCGCATCCCCTTCTCAAAAGAGAGGGCGATAATCTCTTGATGGAGGTTCCGGTCACAGTGAGGGAGGCCATGGCCGGTGGAGAAATTACCATCCCCACCATAGATGGACAGCTCAAACTGAAAGTCCCGCCGGGGAGTCAGTCGGGTCAGACCCTGAGATTGAAAGGCAAGGGGGCGGTCAATATCAAGACCCAAAAACCGGGCGATCTTTTGGTGAAGCTGAGCGTAAAGGTTCCCAAGACCGATAAAAAAGAGATCCTGGACACGGTCAAACAGATGGACGGTCTCTATGAGCCAGATGTGAGAAGCGGTATCAGGATTTAAAACCCGTTGAACAGGCAGTATTAATTATCCGGCGCTTGGGTCTTTTTCAACTGTGAGGCCAGATCTTCCAGGATGGCATCGAACTGCCGTCTCATTTCGATCATATGCTGACGCATTCTGAGGATAATATCCACCCCGGACAGGTTCACCTCCATCTCCTCCACAAGGAGCTTGGCAAGCCGGAGTTTCTCCAGTTCAGGTGCTGAAAAGCCCCTGGTTTCGACCCCCCCCTCGCAGGTGGGGCACACGATCTCTTCTGCTTCCAGGTCTCTTAAAAAGGCCTCTTCCACTTCGAAGATGTCTATCACCTCACGTACTGTCCAGAATTCCTTGCCCATATGCCCTGCCCCATATTTGCCACCCGATATCTAAACCAACCGGCCCTTTGCATAGAAGGCCGGAAAAGTTTCTTTCATTATTACCATACCCCACATGGGTTGGCAACCCTCAGACCGGGAGAAAAGCCAGAGGCGGCACCACAGGACACCCCGGTCCGGATCATGACCTTACCTGCGCTGTATCCGGTTGGAGAATCGCTTCTGAAACCTGACCATAGGCCTTGTTGATTTCCAGTTCAGAGCGATCCGCCAGCCCTTTGAGGTCACCCCTGTCTCCGGCATCCACCATCCGGGGATCTATGGGCAGCTGTCCCAAAAGGGGGACATTCAGCTGTGCCGCCATTTCGGCACCCCCTCCAGTCCCGAACAGGGGGACAGATTCCCCACAGTGGGGACAGGCAAACCCGCTCATATTTTCCACTACCCCGAGGATCTTCAACCCCACCTGGCGGCAGAAGTTGATGGACTTGCGCACATCGGCCAGGCTGATCTCCTGGGGTGTGGTAACAATCAGGGCCTCGGCATCGGGTATGGTCTGGGCCACGGTCAACGGTTCATCTCCGGTACCCGGAGGGGAATCCACCACCAGAAAATCCAGTGCACCCCACTCAATATCCGAAATAAACTGCCGAATGGCCCCGATCTTCATGGGTCCGCGCCAAATGACAGCAGTATCCTTGTCCCCCAAGACCATCTCCAGAGAAACAATACTCAGGTTATCTGAAAACCGGTAGGGTCGGGCCACGCCTTCTGCTTCCGCCATATCAAACCCGCCCTGCACATCCATCAGCCTGGCCACGGTGGGACCGTGCAGGTCCACATCCAAAAGTCCCACTTTTTTTCCATGCCGGGCCAGGAGCAGTGCCAGGTAGCTGGCCACGGTACTCTTTCCGACCCCCCCTTTGCCGCTCATGATTAGAAGTTTGCGGCCTACCTTGGCCAGATTGGCCTCAATCATCTTATCTTGTTGCGATCTCTCCAGATCTCCCGGAGTTGTGATGGTTTCGTTCACAGTATCCTCCCGATTTTAAATCAAAAAAAGGGGTCCCATTCACGGTGGGACCCCTGAAACTTACATCTTTGGGTTTTGAATCGTCTTACAGTTCAAGCCACGAGTCAGAATAGAGAGAAAACCCCATGATCACCCGGGCCGTCTTGGCATAATTCACCAACTCCTGAGAAAGTGATCCCATATCAATGGGTTCGTTGTCCATGACCTTGTGGATGACCTCCACCACCTCGGGTTTTTCTCCCCGGGCAAGGGCGATTAAATCATCATCATAGGCGTCGGCAATACACGAATACATCCCTTTTCGCTCCAGCATGACCATATAAGTCTGGTTCAGAATCGGCCTTAAGTGATCTGGTGGACCGTTGGACACATTGGACAGGCCGCAGGTGGACTTGGCACCCGGGGCGATATCCTGGAGCATCTCCTGGAAGGCCAAAAGGCTCATGAGCTGGGGCTGCTGTATGTTGACCGGGGTCACAATTCCGTCAACGAAAATATCTTCATTGGGGACCCCCGCTTCGTTCGCCGCATAAACCAATTCCACGGTCAGCGCGGCTCGCTCGTTTTCGTCCCTGGGAAGGCCGTCGGGGCCCCACATCAGGGCAATCATATTGGCCTTGTATTTCACTGCCAGAGGAATCAATTTTTCATACCGCTCGGGGCGGCACATGATGGAATTGATGATGGCCTTCCCCTGGTGAACGGCGAGTCCGGCTTCCATGGCCTCGATGTTGGATGTGTCCAGGCAGAGAGGGGGCGTCTCCCCAATGGCCTCCTGGACGGTCTTGACCACGAACTCCATCAACTCCGGACCCCCTTTTCGGGCAGGTCCCAGGTTGATGTCGATCCAGTCCATCCCTTTTTCCTTCTGGCGCTTGGCCTCTTCGGCAATGGGACCCGGGTCCTTTTCCTTAAAGGCCTTACCGATTACCGTGCTGATTACGTTCAGATTTTCACCGATCAATAACATGAACACACTCCCTCTTTTTCGGATTTATTGAAAGACCAAAGTCTCGCTTTGGTTGTTGA
>JAWLET010000027.1:0-19107 GCA_041685955.1 Desulfobacteraceae bacterium
ATGGTCAAGGGCCGGTTTGAGATCCACTGAAAGGCTTACCTGTTGCCCTCTTCTTATGGCATCCACGGCCTCCCCGCTGAGGGTGAGGATCACCGGACCGCTGACCCCGAACTCAGTAAATGTCATCTCCCCGAACGCCTGATGCAAGCGTTTTCCGTTGACCAGTAGCCGGACATTGATATTACGCAGATTCAGGCCCGCTGCCTTTGCCGCCCCATCCCCGGCGGTGGTTAGCGGAACGAGGGCCGGTCTTACCGGGACAATGTGGTGGCCCGCAGATTCGGCCAGACGGTATCCATCGCCGGTGGAACCTGTTCCCGGATATGAGGCCCCGCCGGTGGCTAAGACGACCGCATCACATGAGATCTGTTTGCCCCGGGAGATGACGCCTTTTAGGGCGCCATGGTCGATAATTAGGGTCTCAATGGGAGAGGAGGCGCGTAGTTCCACTTGATGCTGTTTAATCCACTGTGTCAGCACGGCCCCGACCTCCGAGGCCTTTCCGCTCGCCGGGAATACGCGACCGCCCCTTTCCGTGACCAATTCCAATCCAAGTCCCTGAAAAAATTGTATGAGATCAGGGGTAAAAAAATTCCAGAAGGCCTGACGGAGGAAATTACCCTGCCTGCCGAAATGAGTGATGAAATCGGGTAACGGCGCAATGTTGGTCATATTGCAGCGGCCTTTACCCGTAAGCGAGAGTTTGCGGGCCGGTCGGCCCATTTTTTCCAGGAGGCGTACCTGCGCACCGGCTTCGGCAGCCTGTCCGGCCGCCATGAGCCCGGCCGGTCCGCCCCCCGCGACTACCACGCGCTTGGCATCCATGGATCATAAAATTGATGGTTAGGTGAAAAGTTAAATGTTGATAAGAAAACGAAGAAGCAATCTGTTGAAATTCCCCTTTTCATGTTGATGAATCTTTCTTCGAGATCCGGACCGGGCGGGATCTCACAAATTCATAAAAACCGATAGCGATAAGGTTGAGGCCGGATGAGGGTTTTTGATGTGAACGGTACAATTCGCAGATGCACGGGATGCACATCACGGCGCGAGCCAGCGCTTCAATCCCGTTTAAAACGATAACCGGGAGGGCCTTCTACCCGGCGTTCCTCCAGTATCAGCAGAATCTTGCCATCCTGGTGATCATCGCTCCTGACGGGGATCGTAAAAAAGTATCCCCGAATCCTGTGTGGGTGTCAAGGGTAAATGTCCCGGGAGATATTCAGCCGGAGCCATGGGCTTTTTTACTGGTCACCACGAGCCCGGCCTGCTATTATGGATCCACAGCGTCGGCCTGACATGTATTTTTGCAGATGCGCTTCCCATTTGTCCTAGGAGAAGCCCGAACCGACTGCCGTTAAATTCCGTTCAGACGCGTGTGGAAACCATGAAGGGTTTAATCCCTCGAATATAAGTTCAGCATGGAAAGGAGAAGTAATGAAAATCGGCATGGGCAGTGATCACGCGGGATTCCATTTGAAAGCGGTCATTAAGGCCTATTTGGAGAAACAGGGGCACCATGTCCGGGATTTCGGTACGGACTCAGATACGTCTGTGGATTACCCGCTTTACATTCGGCCGGTGGCACAAGCCGTCAAAAGAGGGATTGTGGAACGCGGCATTGTGCTGGGGGGATCGGGCAATGGGGAAGCCATGGTGGCCAATCGTATCCCCGGCATTCGATGTGCACTTTGCTGGAATCCGGAATCGGCGCGACTCGCCAGGGCCCACAATAATGCCAACATGCTCTCTTTGGGCGCCAGACTGGTGCCGGAGACAGATGCCCTGGATCTGGTGCAGATCTGGCTGGAATCGCCCTTTGAGGCCGGGCGTCACCTTAGACGGATCCAGCAGATAGATGACCGTGAGCCTGTCCGGGATCGGCCGGATAAGGAGAAGGCTCCAGATACCCCGGCCCCCGGGGGGCGCAAGGCCGCCTACGATATCCTGATCGCCTTTCGTTATGTTGTGTACATGGAAGGGAACGACAAGATTGAATTTCAAATTGACCCCAGCCTCAAAGGCTCTTCCTTGATTCATATCCCATCGTCAAAACGCTGGGATGCTGAATTGCCGGCCTGGGCCCGGGGCCGACGCACTGAAATCCTGGAGCGGATCGAAAAAAATTGTGTGCATTTGACCTATGAGATCAAGGAATACTGAGAGAGGGATTGCGATAAAAGCCGGTATTCTGCCCCAAATGGAATAAGGAGAAGCGCGGCGCCGATAAAGAACGCTTCCCATGAGAGCGACCGGGATCCGTGTCGGATTCGTCCCCAATGGGAGTGAAGCATGTACCACAGATTGACGCTTTCAGACATCGAAAATACACTTTTTCACCTGAACTACCGGTGGAAGCTTCAGGCCCTTGCCCTGTGGAGTGGCCAGCCGGCGCCGTTCAAGGCATACGAGATCTACGGGGATTTTAAGGAATTCATCAGTTTAAAGACCCTGTCCCAAATCAATACCCTTGACAGAAACGTCAATAAGACCCGCCTGAAGCATGCCCTCATTGATCATTATTTACAGCGGGAACTGTTGCCCTACGAGACGGAAATGCGTTCGTGGATGAAAGGGGCGTCGGCCCAGGTGGAAGGCGAAAACATCTATCTTCACGATGTCATTCCCTGGTGTCAGAAGAAGAGTACCTATGAAAAAAGACAGGTCCTTCAAAAAGAGACCGGACCGCTGTGCAAATTTTTAAAGCCTTTTTCCCTGGCCTACTGGAACCTCCTCTTTGAAACCCTTGAACAGGATTTGGGATATGAAAGTTATCTCGATTACTTGACCGACAAAAAAGGACTGGATTACGCCCACTTTTATACCCTCCTGAAGCAGATGCTTTCTGAGACAGACGACCTTTATTTCCCTGCCATGGAGCAATGGGCGCAGAACAGCTTCAACCGGCCGCTTGAAGAACTGACCCGTTTCGATGCCATTCACATGCTGGGCCTGGGTCCCCTGGATCGGTTTTTTCCTCAGATTCCCTTGGAAGAGTTGATCTCCTTTTTTGAGTACTGGCAGATCGACCTCAAACACACCCCCGGGCTGAACCTGGTCCTGGGCAGAGAAGATGGGAAAAGTAATCAGGCCATCTGTTTCGTGATGCAGGTACCGGAAGAAAGCTATGTGGTGATGAAACCAGAAGGGGGATGGATCGATGTGGAAACCCTGTGGCATGAATTGGGCCACGGGTTGTCTGCGGTATTTACCTCACCGCAGCTGTCCATTATTGATCGCGATATGCCCACATCCTTCAGCCTGTCCGAGGGTTTTGCATTCTTGAATCAGAACATCGCCCTTTCTATCCCATTTCTTACACAATATTTGGGAATTGAATCCCATATTGCCCAGAAACTCAACTATTACAAAGTGCTCAAGGATATGTCATTTTTCAGAAGATACGCAGCCAAATTTTTGGCCGAATATGAGATGTTTTCCTCGGGGAATCTCTCCGACGGCCGAATTTATGCGGATCTGATGGCACGCTATACCGGCTTTTATTATCAGCCTGAAAGCCATCTCCTGGATCTGGCCCCGGAATTCTATAGCCTGGACTATATCCTGGGGTGGGTCATGGAAACCATCATGGCGGATCATCTGAAAGGGATTTTGGGGGCCGAATGGATGTTCAAAAGTGAAGCGGCAAAGCAGCTTAAACACTGGTGGGGCCAGGGAAGCCGGTATGAAATTGTCCCCTTTCTGGAAAAAAACGGGCTTGTGCCGCTGCATATGGACGGTCTTATGAAACGGTGGCGGGAAACCCTTTCATGACGGGCCGGTTGACCCCCATCACTCAAATTTCATCCCCGGGGTTGCAGCCGACCCGCCTGCCATGCCTGCAATCATGGAATTGACGGGCAGGTGCAGTCAGGGAGGAGTTGACCCAAGGTTACAAAAATATATTGACGCCGGGCACTGGGAAGGATAAAGTTGGCCCGATGTTCGAGCCTTTGAACCCGTGAACGTGTACAAAAAAGGAGCCTTTTATGGAAGAACAAGCGGATATCAGGGTGTTGCTTGTGGATGATGAGGAGACGTTGCTCGAATATTTGTCCAAACGTCTTCTGAGAGAAGGGTTTACGGTGAAGGCGACTTTTTCGGGGGAAGAAGCGATTGAGGTGGCGGCCGATGATAATTTTGACGTGGCTGTGGTGGATCTGAAGATGCCCGGTATGGATGGGGTGGAGACCCAGCTGAAACTGAAGAAGCTTCAGCCGTTTCTTCAGACTATTGTTCTGACGGGACACGGGGCCATTGACACGGCCCTGGAAAGCGGTCGTCAAAATGCGTTCAAGTACTTGCTGAAACCCATCGAATACGATAACCTCGTGGATACCATAAAAGAGGCCTACGAAAAGAAGGTGGAATTGCAGCAAGCGAGATTTCGCGAAGAGGTGGAAGAAATCTACCGGTCCGGCAGGGGGGCCAGGGGAATAAAAAAAGCGGTCAGCAAGCTGCGGAAAATTTATGGGGTCGATTGATTCTACAGGACTCGATCCGGAGAAAAGAAATGCGGGTTTCTCCACTCCGGGCGATGATGTCCATTTAGCCGGGGCGTATCTTAACTCCATCCTGGAACATTCCGGAGATATCATCTTCATGATGAATGAGGAAGGGATACTCCTATCATTCAGCCGGGGGGGAGAAAGGCTCCTGGGCTATTCGGGAAAAGAGGTCGTAGGGCAGCCGGTACAACAGATGGCCCACGAGGTTGAGGCATTTGAGAATGCCCTGCAGGAATGCCGGGAAAGAGGGCGGGTGATGGTCCCCGAGTTTTCCTTTCGCCATCGTTTGGGTACGCCTGAACTTTGTGAGCTATGTCTGATAAAGATACCGAATCGGGAAAAAGATGATGTGGTCCTGGGCATAGGGAGAGGGCTTCACTGCGAGAAAAAACTGCAGGATGATCTGACCCGGGTGGACAGGCTGGCCGAACTCGGCCGGTCCGCATCAGGCATTGCCCACGATATCAACAATCCCGTGGCGGTTATCGGCGAGATATCGGGCTGGATGGAGGTCTTGATTTCGGATGCCGGCGGATTAAGTGCCGAAGAGCGGAATGAATTGGCAAAGGCGGTTCAGGATATTGAAAAACAGACCCGGCGCTGCAAGGCCATCACCCGTCAGGTGCTGAATTTTGCCAGGGAATCTCATTCTGAAAAACAGACGTTTGATTTGCACAAGGTCCTGAAAAATACGGTCCAATTCCTCCGTTCGGAGACCGCATCGAAAAATATTGACATATCGCTCGATTTAATGGATTCACCGCCTTCCCTCCAATCCGATCCTGAAAAACTTGAACAGGTCTTTATCAATCTTCTCTCCAATGCCATTCAATCCATTGATGAGAAAAAAGAGGATAGCGGCAAAATCCGTTTGAGTACGTCGAGAATCGATCATATGGTAGAGATAATGATTTCGGATAGCGGTACGGGTATTCCAGAAGAGATGCACCATAAGATTTTCGAGCTTTTTTATACCACCAAACCGTCTGGCAAAGGCACCGGACTGGGGCTGCCCATTTGCCGGAATATCATAGAGAAATTAGGAGGAGAGATTTCGTTTCAAAGTGAGCCAGGCATGGGCACCGACTTTTTTGTTCGACTTCCGATTTCTTAGAAGCGTCATGGCGCCCACAGGGGTTAACCCGAAGTCGGGTTTAAAAAGGCACTACACACAACAGTCGAATCCTTCGTTTCCCATGGCGTCCAAAAGAATCTCTGACAGGCGAATCACTTAGGTGTAAAGGAGACTGCCGGTGGAGGACCGAACTCGAGAGACGTTTTTCGATCCAAACCATGAACCCGGAGATGGACCCGAGGCCCCTTTTTGCAAGAAAAGGTCTTCCATACTCCCTTATGGGATTACTTTTGTGGGGCTTTTCTGCCTCTGGATATTACTTTCCGGTAAACTGGATTTTTTTCATCTGACCCTGGGGCTTATTTCCTGCCTCATCGTCACCACCCTTTCCAAGGATCTCATTTTTCCCAATTCATACGCAAACGGTTTTTTACGATCAAGCGTACGTTTTCTCCGATATATCCCATGGCTGCTTTACAAGATTTTCGTGGCCAATTTACATGTCCTGCGTCTGGTATTTCACCCCAAGATGATGGACCGTATCGACCCCCGGATTTTCAGGTTTCAGAGTGGGTTGAAGAAAGATCTTTCCCTGGTAACCTTTGCCAATTCCATTACGCTCACGCCGGGGACCATAACGGTTTATGTATCTGTAAGCGGAACCTTTACGGTTCACGCCCTTGATCAAAAGTCGAGTAAAGGTCTGCCCGGCGACATGGAACACCGGATTGCCAGAGTGCTGGAAGGAAAATAAATAATGGATACATTTTTCTTGTACTGCGCGCTCTACCTGAGTTTCCTGATGGTCTTGTCCCTGTACCGAGCCATCCTGGGTCCCACGGTGCTGGACAGGCTTATCGGGGCCAATGCCATCGGCAGCAAGACTGCGGTGCTCCTGATCCTCATCGGGCTGATTTACCATCGTGTGGATATGTTTGTAGATATCGCATTGGCCTATGCCATGCTGAATTTTATCGCCGTGCTGGCGGCTTCCCGATATTTTCAGAAACGAAAAGGGTTGTTCGGGGAATAGCGGTTTCGTCTGTCTTGGGCCGGGACCAAAGGCTTTTAACGCTCAGCAGGAGTTGATGGAAATGGATATTGTGAATATTGCTGTGGCAGTGATGGTGGTGTGCGGATTGATATTTTTCACCGGGGGAGCGGTGGGAATCATCCGGTTTCCGGATTTCTATTCCAGGCTCCATCCGGCCGGAAAGCTGGATACGGGCGGCTCATTTTTTATGTTAGGAGCCCTGGCGCTTTTTAATCTTGAGGCGTTTTCCCTGCAGACGCTTCTGGTGAGTCTGAAAATATTGTTGATCGTGGTTTTCGTCTTTTTATCCAGTCCGACAGCCATCCACGGAATCGTGGATGCCGGGGTACGGGCAGGTCTGAGTCCCTGGACCAAGGGCGAAAAACGGAGGTAACCCATGCTCTGGCAACTGGACCTTGTGATTCTGACGTTGGTGGTGGCCACTGCCATCGGTGCCGTGGCCATAAAGGACCTTCTGGGTTCCGCCATCCTTTTTGGCGCTTACAGCTTTATGATGTGTCTTCTCTGGGCCATTATGGGAGCGGTGGATGTGGCGTTCACAGAGGCCTCAGTGGGGGCCGGGGCGAGCACTGTATTTTTTGTGGCAGCTGTTTTCCGAACCACACGGAGGACGAAAGATTGAAATTCCTGGGTATTATTGTGGTGGTCATTACAGGGGCGCTCCTCGTGTATACCACGGGGGATTTCCCGTCATGGTCCGATCCCGCATCGCCTGCCAGTACTCATGTTTCCCCGCATTATATCGAAAAGGGCATGCATGAAACCGCTGCACCCAATATTGTCACTGCGGTTTTAGCGGATTATCGAGGGTTTGATACCCTGTTTGAAACCACTGTCGTCTTTTGCGCCGGGGTGGTGTGCTTTTTTCTACTCAGAATTCCCGGACGCAGCCCTTTTACGGAATGTCAGTATCGTCATAAAGCCACAGGCATTACCGTTCGGGTTAAACACGATCGGAAGATGTCGGGCTCTTTCGGTGAATTCGAGCGAATCGATACCCTGTGGACTCCCCACGATCTGATTATCCAAACCGCCTGCCGTATACTGATTCCCTTTATCCAGCTTTTCGCCCTTTATGTTATCGCTCACGGCCATCACAGCCCGGGCGGCGGGTTCCAGGGGGGTGTAATTCTGGGGGCGAGTATCATTCTGCTCGCCATTTCTCATGACCTCAGAACGGCTCTGGATCGTTTGGGTGAAAAGGCGCATGCCATTTTATGCTCGGTAGGGGTCCTCCTATACGCGGGGACGGGGGCATTGTGTATGGTGTTGGGATTGAACTTCCTTGACTACGGCGCTCTGGCCCGCATCCTCCATGTGGACCCGGTTATGGCCCGTTCTCATGGGATCCTTGTCGTGGAAGTCGGTGTGGGGCTTGCGGTGATGGCAGCCCTCATATGGATATATAGCAATGTGTCTTCCAGGGGGAACTATGATGAGGGGTTGTGAGAAATGCAGGCGGATCGAGGTCCATGTGATGAACAATGAATACCGCGTTTTCCAATCAATGATCCGAACCCGTTTCATAAGGGGACGTATATGTCTGAGATTATTTCCTCCGTCGTAGCTCATTACAATTACTGGATCTACATTGCACTGATGATGATCGGTCTGTATGCGGTGATCGGCAAAAAGAATCTGATCAAAAAAATTATCGGCGTGAATATATTTCAAACCGCCATCATCCTTTTCTATGTTTCTATCGGCGCCAAGAAGGGGGCCACCATTCCCATCATTCATCATGGTCCGGGTGGGGGGCATCACGAGACCACGGCGTCGGTCATTGAGGCTTCGCAGTATATGAATCCATTGCCCCATGTACTCATGCTGACCGCCATTGTGGTGGCGGTGGCCACGCTGGGGGTGGCCCTGGCCCTGGCCATTAAAGTCTACAACCAGTATGGGACCCTTGAAGAAGATGAAATCCTCTCGCGGATAAGGATACGATGAGCTCACAGTATCCTGGTCTTCTGGTCATTGTTCCGCTCCTATCTGCCCTGTTGATCAGTGTTGCCGGGTGGGTGAATAAACGGCTCTGTTTCCCCATAGCCGTTGTCGGTCTCAGTGTGGCACTATATGCTTCAATCGGCCTTCTCCTCAGGGTGCTGGCTGCGGATCCGGCCTTAGACGGGGGGGTCGTCCTGTACCGCCTCGGGGGATGGGACCCGCCGTGGGGAATCGCCTATTATGTGGACCGCTTGAACGCCCTGGTCTTGGTGGTGGTTTCAGTATCGGCACTTTTGAACCTAATCGCCACCAAAAATGACGTCCAGGAATCATTTTCAACCAAGATCGGCGCCTTTTACACCCTCTACATTCTCCTGGTTACCGGCCTTTTGGGTATCACGGTTACCGGAGACGCGTTCAACCTCTACGTGTTACTGGAAATTACCGCACTCACCGGCTATGGCCTTATTGCCATGGGGGAGTCCAGGGCCCCCCTGGCAAGCCTCAACTACGTGTATATGGGGACCATCGGGGCCTGTTTCTACCTTCTGGGGATCGGGTATCTGTATATCATTACCGGTTCACTGAATATGGTGGACATCGCATCCATTCTGCCCGGACTTTACGATTCCAAGGTCGTGCTGGCTGCATTCGTTATCTGTATGGTGGGGATCTGGCTCAAGATGGGTTTTTTCCCGCTGCATGCCTGGCTGCCCAATGCCTATACCTACGCTCCCTCCGCGGTCAGCAGCCTGATTGCGCCGTTGATGACCAAGGTGATGATCTACGTGATGATTCGCCTCATGTTGACGGTATTTACCCCTGAATTCACCTTCTCCGTTCTGGCCTTAAAGACGTCTGTGGTATGGCTGGCGGTCATCGCCATCGTCATGGGCTCAATCCTGGCCCTCGGGGCGCCTGATGTGAAAAAAATGCTCACCTATATTATCGTCGCAGAGGTGGGGTATATGGTGGGCGGTGCGTGGCTTGGAAACCGGGCCGGTATGACCGGCAGCATCCTCCATATTGCCAACGATGCCCTCATGACCCTCTGTGTGTTTCTGGCGGTGGGTAATGTGGTGTACCGGATGAAGGGGTATGGGTTTGATGATTTGCGGGGGATATTCGTAAAAATGCCCTTCACCATGATCGGTTTTGTGGCCGGTGCGTTCTCCATCATCGGCGTTCCGCCCACATGCGGGTTTTTCAGCAAGTGGTACCTCATTTCAGGCGGGATTGAGGCCGGGCACTACGGGTTTGTGGCTGCACTGGTATTCAGCAGCCTGATCAGTGCCGTGCTTTTTTTCAAACTGATCGAAGTGGGTTACTATGGCAGTGGGGACGCCCATCACCACCATGGGACAGCACCCGTTTCCATGGCCGAAGCCCCGATCAGCATGGTGGTGCCGCTGCTGATTGTGGCCGGGGGGCTGATAGCGGTGGGACTTTACACCGGTGATATTGTCACCCATATCATTGACCCCGTTATTGCTCAAACCATTATGGATTAGGTGTTGACAATGGTATGATTCCGGGAAAGGTGTTCACCCCAAAACATCTTCGATTTTTGTATGGAAATGACAAACAAAGCATTTAAATGGAACCTATGATTTCCATAAAACCCCTGCTGGCGGTCCTGGTGTCCCTTCTGGTCGTCCCGATTCTTGTTTCAAGTCGGACGCCCAATGTGCGGGAGGCCTGGACTTTTGTGGCGGCCTCGGCAAAATTTTTGATCGTGGTATCCATGGTACCGGCGGTTTTGAGAGGGGAACAATTGGTGTATACGGTGGCCCAGGTCATACCCGGGGCCCCCATTGCATTCAGGGTGGACCCCTTGGGCATGCTCTTTGCGCTGGTCGCATCCTCCCTGTGGATTGTGACCACTGCCTATTCCATCGGTTATATGCGGGGGCTTGGGGAACATGGTCAAACCCGCTATTTCTGCTTTTTTGCCATTGCCCTTTCATCTACCATCGGAGTGGCCTTTTCCGCTAACCTGTTAACGCTCTATCTGTTCTATGAGATCCTTTCCCTGGCTACTTACCCGCTGGTGACGCACCATCAGGATGCAGAAGCCCGTGTGTCCGGCCGAAAATACCTGGTATACATTCTGGGAACCTCCATTGGTCTGGTCCTGCCGGCCATGCTTATTTGCTATCATCTATCCGGAACCCTGGCGTTTTCAGATCAGGGATTTCTGGCCGGGACCGGGCCGCCGCAGCTCATGACCATACTCCTTTTCATGTTTGTTTTCGGGTTTGCAAAGGCCGCCATACTTCCTTTTCACGGGTGGCTTCCCGCGGCCATGGTGGCCCCCACCCCGGTGAGCGCATTGCTGCACGCCGTGGCGGTGGTCAAGGTGGGGGTCTTCAGCATTGTCCGGGTATTGACCGGAGTGTTTGGTATTGAACTGTTATCATGGCTGAATCTGGGGACCATTGTCTGTGTCATTGCCTCATGCACCATCCTGATTGCCTCCCTTATCGCGCTTTCCCAGGACAATCTAAAAAGACTCCTCGCCTTTTCCACCATCGGTCAGTTATCCTATATTATATTAGGGGTGGGCTTGCTCTCCCCGAAGGGGATAACCGGGGGGGTTTTGCACATTGCCATGCACGCCTTTGGAAAAATCACCCTGTTTTTCTGCGCAGGGGCCATATTCGTGGCAACGGGGAAGCGAAATATCAGTGAGATGGTGGGAATCGGAAGGCGCATGCCGGTGACCATGACAGCGTTTTTTATCGGTGCGCTCAGCATTACCGGTCTTCCGCCCGCAGGCGGGTTCTTGAGTAAATGGTACCTGGTGTTGGGCACGCTTCAAGCAGATCAGATCGCTATGCTGGTGGTGCTGCTGGTCAGTTCCCTGCTCAATGCAGCCTACTTTATGCCCATCGTATACCGGGCCTTTTTTTGTCCTGCTGAGACGGCCATGTTCGAAAACAGGGTCCAGGAGGCGCCTGCTTTCTGTGTGGTTCCGTTGGTGCTGACCGCGCTGATCTCCATCATACTCCTGTTTTATCCGGAACCCTTTTTCAGCCTGGCGCGTCTGGCGGCCCAGGGGGTAACCGGCGGATGAGTTGATGGTGTATTTCGATTGGATAGCGGTGAAACGCTGCAGGTGTCTGCTCAGGCTCTGGCCGCTGGAAAGGCGGTCTGATGGTGGACGAAACGATGACCCCCGTACGCCGACGAAGGTCCAAATGAGGGATTCGGTGCTGGCTGGAATCTGATCCGGCCTCGGCGGGTTGCAATCGAAGGCCTGCGGCAGGGCAGCCAAAGGGGAAGGGAGCATGGGATGAGTGAACAAGAGGAAGAAAAGATGGAACTGACGCACCAGCCGGTTCCGGGGTACCGGATGATTTTTTTCATCGCCATCACTATCGGGGTTCTCTATCTGGGCCTCATTCTCTGGAATACGGTGTAGGCCGGTTTATGCCGCCCGGGGTTCAAAACCGTGGAAGCAAATAGCCCGTGTTGAAAGAAAAGGGGGACAGGATTATGGGAAACCATGCCTCTGATATGAAACCACAACCGGATGCAGAAAAGTCTTATCTTTTTGACAAGCCTCGGAATGTGAAAAGGCTGCTGGGCGCGTTTTACGTGTCATTGGTACTCCTTCTCCTTATCGAGTTTTTTGTGCATAAACATCCCTATTTTGAATGGGAAGCATGGCCGGAGTTTTATGCTGTGTACGGATTTGTGGCGTGTGTGGTCCTGGTTGTGGCGGCCAAATATATCCTGAGACCCCTGGTCAAGCGGCGAGAGGATTATTATGATTAGCATCGTCCCCCCTTTTGCCATATTCATCGCCGGGGCCCTGCTGGTTCCTTTGTTCAAGGGACCGTGGAAAAAGGCCTATATGCTGTGTCTACCGGTGATCGGATTCATCAATCTCATCCACATTCCCGAAGGGAATCAGTGGGTAGTGGCCTTTCTGGAATATGACCTGGTTTTGGGCAGGATAGACCGGCTCAGTCTCCTCTTTGGATACATTTTTCACCTCATCTCTTTTATCGCCATTTTGTATGCCCTTCATGTAAAGGACAATCTGCAGCATGTGGCAGGACTGGTGTATGCGGGCAGTGCCCTGGGGGCGGTGTTTGCGGGGGATCTTTTCACCTTTTTTATCTTCTGGGAAATGCTGACGGTGTCGTCCATATTCCTCATCTGGGCCAGGCGGACGGAAAGATCGCTCCGCTCCGGTTTCAGATACCTGTTGGTCCACAGCGCCGGAGGGCTTTGTCTGCTGGCAGGCATCGTCATTCACGTGAATCAGACCGGATCCATTGCGTTCGGCTTTTTAGGGCTCAATGGTCTGGGCTCCTATCTGATATTTTTCGGATTCGGTCTGAACTGCGCCTGGCCCCTCCTTCATATGTGGCTGACGGATGCCTATCCGGAGGCCACCATCACCGGTACCATATTTTTAAGCGCATTTACCACCAAGGTGGCCGTGTATGCCCTGGCCAGGGCCTTCCCGGGCACGGAGGCCCTCATCTGGATCGGGGCCGTGATGACCGGGTTTCCCATCTTTTACGCGGTCATTGAAAACGACTTGAGACGGGTGCTTGCCTACAGCCTTATCAACCAGGTGGGGTTCATGGTATGCGGCATCGGAATCGGTACGAATCTGGCCATCAACGGTGCGGTATGTCATGCCTTTAACGATATTTTGTTTAAGGCCCTCCTCTTTATGTCCATGGGGGCCGTGATGTATCGCACAGGGAAGATTAACGGCACGGACCTGGGCGGATTATACCGGACCATGCCGTGGACCTGCATCTTCTGCATGGTGGGGGCCGCCTCCATATCCGCATTTCCACTGTTCAGCGGTTTTGTCAGTAAATCCATGGTCATGGATGCGGCGGCCCACGGGCATATGCGGATGGTATGGTTTATCCTCCTGTTTGCCTCCGCCGGCGTGTTCCACCATGCTGGAATCAAAATCCCCTATTTTGCGTTCTTCTCTCACGATTCAGGGATGCGGCCCAAAGAGGCCCCGGTCCATATGCTTCTCGCCATGGGGATTACCGCGGCTTTATGCGTGTTCATCGGAACCTTCCCCGGCCCATTATACAGTCTGCTCCCTTACCCGGTGGACTACGTCCCCTACACCGCCCCCCATGTGGTGGGCCAGACCCAGCTTTTGTTTTTTTCGGCCCTGGCCTTTACCCTCCTGTTGCTGTCCGGTATTTATCCGGCTGAAATGCGGTGTATCAATCTCGATGCGGACTG
This sequence comes from Desulfobacteraceae bacterium, assembly GCA_041685955.1. GTDB lineage: Bacteria > Desulfobacterota > DSM-4660 > Desulfatiglandales > Desulfatiglandaceae > JAIPDZ01. The sequence goes on from JAWLET010000027.1 coordinate 13,820, forward strand.
GTTGTATCGAAAGGGCGGCGGATGGTTTTATGGGGTAATGGACAGATCCCTCAACCGGGTAAACAGTATATGCGAGCATGTTTTTGTGAAAAAAATAGCCGGTTATACGGCAACGATGTTTAAAGATGTAATCCCGCGGGGGGTCCTGCTGATTATGGTGAGTGCCTGGGTCCTGACCGGGGTGAGGGGAGAAAGATTGGCCATCAAGAAGAGAAATGTATATAATGATATTGTTGGGGAAACATTGCCAGTGGGAATCAGTGCGGGAGTGGCCGCTTTGTTTATTATATTGATTTATGTGTTGATATGAATTCACGTGGCCCGGGGAGGGTTTTATGGTTTCTATTGAAGAGCTGAGAAAGATCAGGGTTCTGGACAACTTAACACAGCCCATGCTCGAAAACATGCGGCCTTTGACAGAACTCAACCTGTTCGGGGAACGTCATGTGGTATATGAAAAAGGGGATCCGGCAGAATATTTTTACATGCTGTTAAAGGGAAAGATGATCTTAGAAGTTGAGGCATCAGAAGGGCTCATGATTTCGCTGGGCGCCTTAAAACCAGGCTATTCGTTTGGATGGTCTTCTTTGTTTCCAGGAGCTGAATACAGTAGCTATGCTGTATGTGTGGAGTCCTGTGAAATAATGGCCATACCCGGAGATAAGTTTTTGGAACTCCTGGATAAAGATCATACCATAGGGTACAAGTTCATGAGTACTGTGGTCAGTATTTTAAAGCGACGTCTGGAACGACGCACCGGACAGTTTATTCAGGTTATGTCCAAACACCCTGATCTGCAGAAGCTTATGGGGGCGCGTTAGTGTGTATCCATACCGCCGATGATCCGATTTTTCGGTGAAAATTCGCTGCCTTTACCGTGTTTCACCGCCGATGTTCGGCCTCCACTCACAAAAATTTTTAATTGCAGGGCATATCTTAAATTGACACGGGTCTCTCCGGAGTGATATAGGCCCGATGCCGGCTTCTTGATGAGGCGTTGTCAAAGGCATATAAGGTAGGAAGAAATTTAAAACACGACTGCGACCTATATGAGGAATACGTATCCGAATATTCAGAAAAAAGCCCGCCTTCCGGGCGGTTTGAGAGGGCCTCTACCATGAACAACGTTGAAAAAAACGAGCGTGATGAGGATGGCCAATCCGGCCAGCCTAATGAATTTTTAGCCACCATCTTTCTCGATTCCCCCATCGGGATTTATATCGTCCAGAATGGAAAGTTCATATTCGTTAATCCGGAATTTCAGAAGATTTCAGGGTTTGATGAAAAAGAACTCATAGGCACGGAATCTCTCAGGATTGTGCTGCCGGAGGACAGGGAGCGCGTGAGAAACAACGCGACCCGGATGTTGAAAGGGGAGCGGCATGTGCCCTATGAGCATCGAGTGGTTACCAAGAACGGGGAAATTCGATGGATTATTGAAACGGTTACTTCCATCAACTACAAAAACCAGCGTGCCGTATTGGGGTATTTCATGGACCATACGGAGCATGAGCGGGCCAAGGAGGCGTTGAGTTTATCAGAGGATAAATTCCGAAAGGCCTTTAGATCCAGCCCGGACTGGTTTGTGATCACCACCCTGGAAGACGGCTTTTATATTGATGTCAATGAGGCCTTTCTGCATACGACCGGCTACAGCAGAGAAGAGGTGATTGGGCATACTTCCACCAAGCTGGGAATCTGGGCAGACCCTGAGGAGCGAATCGAAATGACCAAGCTTTTGAAGGAACAGGGAATGGTCCGAAACTTGGAAGCCCGATTTCGCACCAAGGCTGGAAATATTCGGCACGTGCTGTGGTCTGCAGAGGTCATCGACTATGGCGAAGAAAAGTGTCTCATCGCTGTCACCCGGGACATTACGGACCGAAAGCGGGCTGAAGAGGAATGCCTTGTGAGGGAAAAACTTCAAGGGGTTCTGGAAACGGCCGGGGCCGCATGTCATGAATTGAACCAACCGCTGCAATATGTATATCTTCTGCTGAGTGAGGCCCAACTGGAGAATCCCAACAGCAAGGTGTGGGGACATATCAAGGAGCAGTGCGACAGGATAACGGATATTATGGCTAAGTTAGAGAAAATCACTATTTGTCAGACACGGGATTACATAAAGGGCATGAAGATTGTTGATATTCACAAGGCGTGCGGTGAATAAATGGGTCTTTTGAAGGCACATAGGGAGAGCTAAGGGATTTGAAAATGGTGTTAAGGCCCCTGAGGGGTTTTGACTGCATAAAGGCTTCAGGTGCCGGTATTCAGGTTTCAAGAAATTCCAAAGCGTTGATGAGGGGATATCATCATGGACGGATTACGTCTCGAAGGCCTGGAAGCAAATCAAACGGTGATCAAACAACAGCGGAGGGCCAGCAGCCAACAACAGCTCTTTGACACCCCGGAATTCATTTCCCGGAATACGCTCTCCCTGGATCTGACCTACATGTTTGACGGGCCTGGTCCCGGGGCGATTCACAAGCAGGATGTGGATGCCCTGGCGCCTGATGTGGTCAGGGCCCATCAGATGCTCCAAAAGGGAGAAGGGGATATCTATGACGGGGACGTGGCCATGACCGGATGGCTGGATCTTCCGGTGGAGATCAGCCAGGACTACCTTCGGGATATCCAGTCCAGGACCGCGGAATTGTCTGATCAGATCGATGCCTTTGTCTCCATCGGTATCGGCGGGTCCTATCTGGGCATGGAGGCCACATTCAGGGCCCTGACGCACAAACATTTTAACCGATTGCCAAGGGTGGACAGAGGAGGGGCACCGGAGATCCATTTTTTAGGCCAGAACATGGATCCTGATTTTTTCAGGGACACCCTGGATATGCTGAGGGGAAAGCGGATCGGGGTGAACGTGATTTCCAAATCCGGCACCACCACCGAGACCGCCGTTTCCTTCAGGATTATTCGAAGCCTCATGGAAAAAACCTGGGGGAAGAAGGCGGATTCATTGATCCTGATCACCACGGATAAGAAGCGGGGGGCCCTTAGGTCCCTGGCGCATGAGCGGGGATACCAGACCTTTGTGATTCCCGATAATATCGGCGGAAGATTCTCCGTACTCACCGATGTGGGGCTGGTGGGATTGGCCATGGCTCGGATAGACATTGAGGAGTTTGTGGCCGGATTCAGACACATGTACATCTTAACCGATCATGACGATTTCTGGGAAAACCCATCCCTGGTCCATGCCGCCCTGCGACATGCGGCGTGGCGAGCTGGAAAGCGGATCGAGGTGGTGGCCACCAATTCAGCACCCTTGTACGGGGTGACCCGGTGGATGGAGCAGCTTTTTCCGGAAAGCGAAGGGCACCGGGGACACGGTATGTGGGTGTCGCCCTCCATGTATTCGGAGAAGCTGCATGCAAACGGTCAGATGGTCCAGGAAGGCCCCAGAAACATCATGGAAACCTTTCTCTTTTTAAAAAACCATGATAACCGGATGAAGATCCCGGCCATGGACACCCGCCTGGACGGACTTGATTTTTTGGTACAAAGAGATCTTGATATGAACTTCGTGAACCAGCGGGTCGTGGAAGGCCCTGCATATGCCCACTATAGAGGGGGGGTCCCCAATATGACCATCGAGATCCCCAGAAGAAACGCCTTCAACCTGGGCCAGATCTATTACCTGCTGGAAAAATCAGTGGCTGTGAGCGGTTTTTTGCTGGGTCATAATCCTTTTGTTCAACCCGGTGTGGAGGCCTACAAGCACGCCATGTTCGCCCTGATCGGAAAGCCGGGCTTTGAGCAGGAACGCCGCCGTATGGAAGCGGACCGGGCCCAAATCAAACCGCTGAGAGTGTAGGGATTTTCTATATGTCGCATTCAGAAAATTCAAGTAAAATCGACAGGCCCCTGGTGCTGGCCACCCGGAACAGAGGAAAAGTGGCCGAGTTCAAGGCCTTGTTCAGCGGTCTTGATGTGGAAATACGGGATTTGAGCCAGTTCGGTCCCATTCCAGAGGTGGAAGAGGACGGGAACACCTTTGAAGATAATGCGGTTAAAAAGGCAAGATTTACGGCAAGGGTCCTGGGATTGCCTGCGGTGGCCGATGATTCGGGCCTGATGGTGACGGCCCTGAATGGAAAACCGGGCGTACATTCGGCACGTTACGCGGGCAAGGGGGCCACAGATGCGGCAAACAACCGCAAACTTCTACATGATATGAACGGGATCCAGGAGCGACAGGCCGCCTTTGTCTGTATTATCGTGATAGCGGTTCCCCGTGGCCCGGCACTGGTCTATGAAGGGCGGTGTGAGGGGGTAATTGCCACCAAGGTGACCGGCGCAGACGGATTCGGGTATGACCCGGTCTTTTATTATCCGCCGGCCGGAAAGACATTTGCAGAAATGACCAGGGATGAAAAAAACCGGGTGAGTCACCGGGGCAGGGCCATGTCAGAACTCAAGAATGAACTGGATAAGGTCATGGTGTGGTTGAGACAGCGACTGGAAGAGGAGCCGGGTATGTCTTAAAAAAATTCGTCACCTTTTCCTTTGTTCTGTCTCTATAGTTGACAAGCGGATTTTCGTATTTAGGTTAACATGAACGTGATGATGGAAAATATTACCTGTAAGGAGGAAGATATGTTGGAGGTAACTGAAAAAGCAACTGAAATGATTAAAGATTTTTTAAAGGATAAGGAGGAGATCCCTTCCATTCGAATTATGCTCTCCCAGGGCGGCTGATCCGGGCCCTCTTTGGGCATGGCTCTGGACGAGTCAAAGGACAATGATCAGATATTTAACGAGCAGGGACTCACCTATGTGGTGGAAAAAGACCTTTATGAACGGATCAAGCCCATAAAAGTGGATTATGTGAATTCTCCCATGGGCGCCGGGTTCAGTATAGGCTCAAACCTTCAGATGGGCGCATCCTGTGGGGGGTCATGTAGCTGTTAGATCTGAGAGATTAAACAACCATCCTCTGACTGATTTTCGAAAGAGGATGGTTTTTTTTGTCAACTCTCACCATTTAGTTCTCCATTCATTAAAAGGCCCCCAGTTGGCAGGACACGATCTTTATGTTCAGGGCTTCACACGCAGATGCCACGGCCATTTTCCGTAACCCCAGGTCCTCGGCCACCTGCCAGGCGGAAGCACAGGGGAGACGACCGTTCTTCAGGCGCTGATCAATGGCGGTCCGCAGTGGGTCTGAGACCGTGTCCGCGGTCTTGACGATCTTTTTTTGAGGGCTGTACCCGAATAATCCCATCTGACATTTTACCAAAGGCATTTCCATGAGATCGGCGTTCGTCCCCACCTCC
>JAWLET010000252.1:0-4274 GCA_041685955.1 Desulfobacteraceae bacterium
ATCCTGCACCATGGATCCCTCGGCCAGCCCCTGGGTGGGGGTGAGGGCAATCCCCCGGATGGTCCGGGCATCCATATGGGTCACCACCTCGATGATGATATTTTGGTCTTTCCCGGCCAACAGTACGTGATTGATGGCGGGCAGGTGTTGGGGGAATACCACTTCCACCACACTGCTTCTGACCGACACCACGGTGCCCTGGTTGACGCTTTTATCCTGTGTGTTTTTCATTCGTATTCTTTTTCACTGCCCGTTCGCTTCGCTATTTTCCACAAGCCAAATCAAAGGTCTGACTTCGACCTCCCTTGAGTTCGTAAGTGCCCTCATTGAAAAGGATTTTAATGGGCTTTTCCCTGCACGGGCAACTGCTCACCTTCAGGCGCTGTTGCGTAATCTCCACATTGAGGGTATGCCCCCGGTATCGGATTTCCATGGCCAATCGTTCCAGTTCCTCGGGCAGACAGGGGTTGAACCGGAGCATATCTCCCCTCGGTTCGATCCCGGAATAGCCGTTCTGAATGATGTCCACACTTCCGGCCATGGCCCCCAGGTGGATGCCTTCCGGGGTGGTACCGCCCTGGATATCGGTATAATCGCTTTTCAATGCCTGCTGGCAGAGATGCCAGGACCGGGTCCGGTCCGAGCGTGCCAGGACCCAGGAATGGACCACCCGGCTCAGGGTGGACCCGTGGGAGGTGCGCTGTATATAGTATTGGATGTTTTTGGGAATGGTCTCATATTCAAAGGGATATCCCAACCGGTCAAACAGCCGTCTCAGTTCTTCGGAGGAAAAGAGATAAAAGAGCATGAGCACGTCCGCCTGCTTGGACACCTTGTAGCGGTTGGGCGTATCGTCTTCGGCCTCCAGAATCCTGTCCAAGCGCTGGATATCGCCGTATTTTTTTCGATAGCCCTCCCAGTCGAACTCCTGCAGTTGATCATACCCCTCAAACTGGCTGATGATGCCGTCGCCGTGAAAGGGCACCCGCATGCCTCGGCTGATGAGTTCCCACTGTTCGGTCTCCTCCCGGGTCAGGTGCAGGGTTTCCCGCAGTTCCCGGCTCCGGTCTTCCGGGAGACGGTCCAGGATATGAAGGGCCTCCACCAGGACCCAGACGGCCATGACATTGGTATAGGCATTATTGTTGAGGCCGGGCTGTTCAGCGTGGGGATACCCGTCATGGTATTCATCCGGTCCCATCACCCCCAGGATTTCATAGCGGTCCAGTTCCTGGTTGTAGGTGCTCATACCGGCCCAGAAGCGGGCGATCTCCAGCACCATCTCCGCCCCATAGGAAGAGATAAACTCCGTGTCTCCGGTGCACTGGTGATACTGACAGATGTTGTAGGCGATGGCCGCGTTCACATGCCGCTGCAGACGGGAGTTGTCCGGAATCCACCGCCCGGATTGGGGGTTCAGGTGAACCGTTTGGCTCTCTTCCCGTCCGTTGCTCCCGCTCTGCCAGGGATACATGGCCCCTTGATACCCGGCCCCGCGGGCGGCCCGGCGGGCTTCATTGAGACGCCGATACCGGTACATGAGCAGGGAACGGGTAATCTCCGGCACCCGCAGATTGAGCAGGGGAAAGATAAACAGTTCGTCCCAGAAGATGTGGCCCCGATAGGCCTCGCCGTGCCATCCCCGTGAGGGCACACCGGCGTCCAGGTCCATGGTGTGCATGGAGGTGGTCTGCAGGAGGTGAAACTGATTTAATCGCAGGATCATGGCCGTGGGATCATCCTCATGGGCCCGGCTGAACTGGAAGGCCATCTCGAAACGACGCCACAGGTGCCTCCAGGACAGGGCATGGGATTTCAGGAGGCCGTCAAACCCCTCTGCCACGGCCACCGCCTTTCGGGCCTCCAGCCCACATTCTGAACAGGCGGGGTCCCGGGAGGTGAACAGGGAGATCACTTTTTCCACCCGCACCCCGGCCCCCTGGGAGAGTTCCACAGTCCTGTCCTGGGCCACATATCCCGTTTTCCGGATCAACCGCGGCTCTGCCAGGATGGGGGTCTGGTCCTCATAGACCCGGGTGCGGGCGGCCTGAGCAATGGTTAGCCGGGACTGGCAGGTGCGAACCTTCAAAAAAAGGGTCTCCCTGTCCATCTCCTCACTTTGGAGCGGCTCCAGATGGTTGCTGCTCAGGTTCTTGTACCGTTCCACGCCTGCATTGATGACCCGGCCGTCCAGGGCCGTCCGTATGTCCATGGGTCCGGACCAGTTTTTGGCGGTAATCAGGGTCTCCTGGGCCGCGAGATGGGGCTCGGCCATGTGTACCAGACGGCGCTCCCGGATCTCGGTCTCCCGGCCCTCCGCATCCCTGAAACCCCAATCCCGGCGGAGGACTCCCTGCTTCAGGTGCAGTTCCTGGCGGTAGTGCAATATTTCCGCGTCTTCCAGGATAAACCAGTCCCCGCCTTGAATGCGAAATTTCAGGACCAGCCAGTTGGGCAGGTTGACCAGATCCTCATTCTCGATCACCCGGCCGGCGATTTCCGTCTTGAGCCGGTTGTATCCGCCGGCCAGATAGGTGCCCGGGTAGTGGACGGGACCCGCATCTGTCTGCGCCAGGGCCCCCCGGGTGGCAAAATAACCATTGCCCAGTGTGCACAGGGCCTCTCGAAGCGGTTCTTGGTCAGGATCAAACCCATCATACGTCAAAATCCATGGATCCATGGACAACTCCTTATAGGGTTCAGAGGTTCAAAGGTTCAGAGGTTCAAAGGTTCAAGGGTTCAGAGGTTTACCCGCCGGTTTTGTGGCGGGTTCAAAGATTGCTTCCTGACACCTGACACCTGACACCTGAACATTGACACCTGAACACTGACACCTGATACCTCCATCATATGGATGCCAGCCTATCCAAAAACCTCTCCACCTCTTCCGGATTTTTCAGCCGGTAATCGGCCTGTGTGGATCGAACATCCTCCATGACCACGATACCGATGCCCCGGTCCTTGAGGGCCTCAAACGCATCCTCATCCGTGGTGTCGTCTCCGAGGTACAGGGGAAGTACCCCCGGACCCTGCAGTTCCAGTGCCTCCAGTACCCAGAAAAGGGCCTTGCCCTTATCCCAGTCCATATCCGGCTGCACCTCATAAACCTTTTTTCCCGAAGACTTCCGCAGGTCGGAAAATTGGGAAGCCACTCGATCCACAATTGCAGCCACCTCCTCCACCTTGTCCCGGGATACATTCCGATAATGAACCGCGATGGAAAACTTTTTCCGCTCCACCAGCACCCCCGAGATCTCTTTCAACTTTTCCCTCAGCCTTGATTCGGCCTCATCCAGTTTTGGAAGAAAGGCTTCTCCCTGTTGAAAGGTCTCCTGCTCCCGTTGGGGTCCCGCGATCTCGAACCCATGGCTTCCTGCATAGAAGAGGTTGTCGATTCCCACCTTGTCCCGCACATCTGAAAGGTCCCGGCCGCTGATCACGGCCACAGTGCAGCGCCGGGCCAGCCGGGTCACCGTATCTCGCATGGACGCCGAAAGCACAGCCTGGTCCGGAGAGGCCACAATGGGGGTCAGGGTACCGTCATAGTCCAGAAACACGGTCAGGGTCTTATCCTTTATCTGGTCTATGATTTCATTTAGGTGATCCAGGGCCCGGGGAAGCTGCGGGAGGTTCACCTGAATCTGCGATAGGTTCTGTACCACCACATCGGCGCCGCTCTCTTTGAGCTGCTGAGCATGGCCGGTGCGATCCACGCCGATCACCAGTCCGAAATGTCCGCTTTGCCCCGCCCGGGTGCCGGCCAGAGCGTCTTCCACCACCACCGAACGTACAGGCTGGGCATGGAGTCGTCTGGCCGCCTCCAGGAAAATATCGGGCTCAGGTTTGCCCTTCAGTTCCAGGCCTTCAGATACCACTCCATCCACCCGCTCCTCAAAGAGGTGCTCAATGCCTGCGGCCTGTAAAACAAACTGGCAGTTTTTGCTGGCAGAGATCACAGCGGTCTTAAATCCCGCCCGGTTCAGCCTGTTGACGAACTCCACCGCGGATTCATACACCTCCACCCCTTTTTGTTTCAGCATGTCCCGAAAAAGGCGGTTCTTGCGGTTACCCAGTCCGCATACCGTCTCCCGACCGGGTGGATCCTCCGGGCTTCCATGGGGCAGCTGGATATTCCGTGATTCCAGAAAACTCCTGATCCCGTCATAACGCGGCTTTCCATCCACATACCGAATGTAATCGTCCTCGGGGTCAAAGGGGGCCCAATCTGCGTTGGTCTGTTCGCGGTATTCGTCAAACAGGGCCTTCCAGGCCGC
>JAWLET010000253.1:0-4271 GCA_041685955.1 Desulfobacteraceae bacterium
GTACCGCATATCCGATCCCACCACGGCAGGTTAAAGCCGAAGTTGCTGTTGGTTTCAAAGGGAAAAACCGAATGGTGGACCCGATGCATATCCGGTGTCACTACCAGCAGGCGAAGGAACCGATCCACCCCCAGGGGGATGAAGAAGTTGCCGTGGTTAAACATGGCGGTTCCATTGAGTACGATCTCAAAGATGATCACCCCCACTGGCGGCGCCCCCAGCACGATGATGGCTCCGGCCTTAATGCCCAGGGAAATGATGATCTCCAGGGGGTGAAAGCGGGTACCGGTGGTCAGATCGAGGTCCAAATCCGCATGATGCATCATATGCAGTCGCCACAAAATGGGGACCGCATGAAACATCACATGTTGCATATAGACCACAAAATCAAGGACAATCACCGTGATCACCACCTCCAGCCATAAGGACAAGTCAATGGCGTTCATCAATCCCCAGCCCTGATGCCCGATCCATACGGAGACCCCCACTGCACCCGCGGGGGCCAGAAGCCTCAATATAAAGGTATCAATGAACACGATGCCGATGTTGCCGAACCATCGCGTCTTTTTGGAGGTGGTGAGGGGACGACGGGGAACCATCAGTTCAACTAAAGCCACAGCCAAAAAGATGCCCACGAAAAAGGCCGTTCGGATGGCGGCTTCATTTGCGGTCACAAATTCCGTCATGAGATGCGTTCCTTATGATCCATTCTATCCATCTTATTAACACAAAACCCGCCTAAATTGAAGAACCCTGTAGCCAAGCTACAGGGAATCTTCAAATACCGGCTCACACAACGTATTAGAACAAAATCGAACTCATAGTGAGAATTACTGTCGGAAAATAATTTGACAGGAAGAAATGGGCGGGTTAGAGAAAATTGACGCCACAGGTGTATTTCCTTTCTGACCTACTATGGCGAGGGAATCACCCCATTGGCACTGATAGATGAGCAGGCATCAATACCGGACAAAAGGCGGCTCGGGAAAGGTGTCGGTGAGCTCAATGACCCGTGTCTCTTTGGAGGCAAAAGCCTGTTTCAGGCAATCTTCCAGCGCCCCGGGAGAGGCTACGCGGGCTCCCTCAATGCCGAAAGACCGGGAAAGAGCCACAAAATCAGGATTCAGGAGATCGCATTCATGGGGGTGGCCATAGTATGTCTGCTGAAGATGCCCGATGATCCCAAACCGATGGTCGTTGACCACGATGACGGGAATCCCGATTCCATGGCGTGTGCAGGTGGCCAGTTCCTGAGCACTGTAAAGAAACCCCCCATCCCCGATCAGGGCCACAACCGGTCTTTCGGGGCAGGCCAGCTTGGCCCCCATGGCCGCGGCAAAAGAAAACCCGATAATGGACGACCCCTTGGCCCCGATGAATGTCCCGGGGTCGTAGCAGGGATAGAAATACTCGGCCCAGTATCCGAGCATGGTGTTGTCCGCCACCAGAATACCGTCCCGGGGGAGGACCCGCCGGATTCCGTCCAGATAATGCAAGGCCTTGTGGGCATCGAGAATGGATTTTTGTTCCACCTCAAATCGCGCTTTCTGATCCCGGAGCCAATCCGTACGGGCTTTTACCGAAGGGGTGGGCCCAAGCCTTGCCTGGAGGGCCTCGAGCTGACGAGATATGTTGCCGGTCAGCACCACCTCCGCAGGAAAATTCCGGTGCGCCCACCGATCGTCCCAATCCACGTGGATGAGACGGGGCAACGTCAACCCCCGCCGTTTCAGGTCCACATCCCTCAGCCGCGTGCCCAGAGCCAGGGCCACGTCACAGGATGCAACCACATCCCGCACCACGCCGCGTCTCGCCCCGTTTCCGAAAGACAGCGGATGATCTTCAGGAACGATTCCCTTTCCTCCGATGCTGGTGATGACCGGTGCGCCCAGGGTTTCGACAAGGGCCGTGATATCGTCTGAAAGCCGGGATCTGAAAGCGTCGGTTCCTGCAATGACCAGCGGCTGCCGGGCGTTTTCAAGGAGGGATACCGCCTCTTCCAGGTCTCCTGATTGCGTTTCCGCAGGATGTGGCGGGTCTCCACCGTCATTTGGCGCCGGCGCCCGCAGTAGATCCGTGGGTATTTCCAGGTAAACCGGCCCAGGCCTGCCCGAAAAGACCGCACGGGTGGCGGCGTGCACCGCGGCTGCCAGGCGGTCCGGGGATCTCACCGCAAAACGATCTTTGGTGATGTCGCCGAAGAGCCGGTCCTGATGGTCCAACTCGTGCAACGCCCCGGTCCCGGCCCCGATTTTATTGCCGGGGATATTGGTGGTGATGATCAGCAGGGGAGAGTTGCTTCCCCATGCCTCCTGAACCGCAGGGACCGCATACCCGGTGCCGGGGCCGGTGGAGGTCACCAGGACGCCCAATCGGTTTGTCGCCCTGGCATAGCCGTCCGCCATATGGCCGGCCGTGGTTTCCTGACGGCATAGAATATGACGGATGGCGGGGGTTCTTCGAAGGGCCTCATAAAGGGGGAGGTTGTGGATGCTGGGAATGCCGAAAACCACCTCCACGCCGTAGGCTTGAAGTATGCTGACGATTGCTTGTGCACCACTCTCATTCATCTGACGCCAACCTGATTTAGGGGCCTCACCTTAGCTTTTTGCTAAAATTTATAGCCCAGTCTTCAAGGAACCTTAGAGACTGGCTCAAACAGGAGTCGGATGCGGATTAGACATTCCGTCCTATGGAGAGTTACCCAGTAAATTTACTGGAGCCACCGTGCGGAATCGAACCGCAGACATCCTCATTACGAGTGAGGTGCTCTGCCATCTGAGCTACGGTGGCTCAAGGGTTTCTATGATGTCAATATAGTTGATTTCTTCCCAGATGTCCATTAATTTATGAGATCAAGTGTTCAACAGGCAATGAAACCTAACCAGTACCCCGCAGGCAAAACAGGATGGATATATGAGAGCCCCCAAAGACTACATTATTTTCCCTTTAGATGTCCCTGACGCCCGGCAGGCCATGGGCCACGTAACTGCCCTGAAAGACCATGTGGGGTTGTTCAAGGTGGGCCTGGAACTCTTCATTTCCCAGGGGCCTGAGATCCTCAAGTCCGTACGCGAGACGGCGGGCCAACGGGTCTTTCTCGATCTCAAGCTTCATGATATCCCGGCCACGGTAATCCGGGCCTTTAGGGCGGCCAGTGCATATCAGCCCGAATTTGTGACCGTACACTGCGATGAGGGAGACCAGATTCTTCAGGGAGTGGCGGAAAATAATTTTGGAAACACCAAAATACTGGCCATAACGGTTTTAACCAGCCTCAATGCCCAAAAACTGCATGCCCTGGGCTATTCGCAAACCTACGTGGACGACCTCTCCGCTCTGGTCCTTCTCAAGGCCCGCATGGCCAAGGAAGCCGGATGTCAGGGAATTGTCTGTTCGGGTCTGGAGGTGGCCCGGATCAAACAGGAACTGGGCAAGGACCTGATTGCGGTGACGCCCGGTATACGGCCGGCCTGGTCTGTGGTGGACAAGGACGATCAAAAACGAATCGTCACCCCCCAGCAGGCGGTGGAAAAGGGTGCGGATTATGTGGTCATCGGCCGACCCATTCGGGACGCAAAAGACCCTCAGGCGGCGGCCCAAAAGGTGGCCGAGGAGATCGCATCAGCCCTTTGATGAAAGCCGGTCTTTGTGTACGGCCATCAGGGTCACCATGGCCTTGGCCGCAAGGGTCCGGGTTTCGCCCTTCACGTCAAACACTTCTGACTCGGATATGATGATCTGCTTCCCTTCCCGAATCACCCTGGAATCACAGATTAACGCGTCGCCATAGCCCGGTCGGAGAAAATTGATCTTAAACTCTATGGTCAGGATCTGGTAATCTTCTGAAACAATGGTGAATGCGGAATATCCGGCGGTGTGATCCGCCATGGTGGCCATTACCCCGGCATGGATGAACCCATCCTGCTGGCGGTGATGGGGCTGAATATCGACCCTTGACTGGAACCGTCCTCTGTGGATGGATTCCGCCTGGAATTGACAGTATTTTATAAACCCGCGGCTGTAGTCCTGTGCCAGAAAGGTCGCTCTTTCTTCAGAAATCTGATCTTCCATCTGAATCCCTCGCCGAACAAAGTGGATATACCAGGGAGCATGTCTCAATCACGACAGATGTTTATCAGGCCCCAAAAGTTTTTTCAACTGTCCGGACGAAAAAATGTGCTTTCGGGTTTTCTTCTGGGTACACTGCATATTTAGAGGAAAGGAACGGCCATTTGACAAAGGACGTGGTTTGATATACGGGTTGTAAA
>JAWLET010000254.1:0-4232 GCA_041685955.1 Desulfobacteraceae bacterium
CTCTCGAGCAGGGCACTCACTAAGCCGTGCTTTTCTGAAGCAGAGAGCGGGCTCACGGTCATGGATGTGATCAATTGAACCAAGAATACATCCAGGGCTTCCCAGGTGTGGACAATGGCCTTAAGATCAGATTCCGTCAACACCTGTGGCTCGGTTTCCGCGGTATAGACGGCCGCTGCTTCGGCCACGATTTCCAACCGCAGCCCCCGGGGGGAAACGGCGATGCGTCCGGGCCGCATGCTTTCAAGCATCCTCTGGGCCCGATCTTGATACTCAGCCGGGATCAGCGGTAAAATGAATGACTTGACCTCCCTGATGGAAGGCCTTAGATCAAATTCAAAACGCTTGAGATAGTCGGATAAAACCCCCCTTATCAACGGCCTGATGGCGGGGGTCAGTTGAAGCGGATCCCCATGGAGGTCATAAAGGGTCAAGTCCTTTAGATGAAACCTGAGCACCCAGGATTCCTGGATGACCGGGCGAAGGAGCACCGACAGCTGGCCTCTGTATTCCACGGGCAGGATGCACTGCTCCTGAACCAAGGCCCCCATGCGGGTGAAAAATCGGGTTTTCAGATGAATGAGCTCGCCTTTCTCCCTGAACAGGGGCTGAGACAGGGTGATCCGGCGGCACCCCTCGTATTCATCCAGGACCACGGCAGACTGGTCCGGACCGTCAAAGGCGGTCTGGAGGACGATGGTGTTGAGGAGGGGGAAATCAATGAAAAAGGGAAAGGTGACGGTTTCCCCCTGAGCCCGCATGGGGAAAAAGAGGAAAAGGGCAAGGCACAAGGCCCAGGGGGTTATTTTCTTGAAACCGGTTTGTCTTAAACGCGAGGCCGATGCAATAATCATGTTTGAAATGTATAATGCCTGGCCCAATATATCAAGCAATATGGCACAGGCTTCTTCCCTGCCAGGGCCGAAACACGCCTTTTGCCCATGGATGATGATTCACGGGCAATCATCAGAAACCAGGAGCGGATGGCGGTGATTCGGCGCATCTGCAGGCTACAACAGGGTACACTCCCCAAACCTGCGGAAAGGATCAGGCCGTAGCAGGTGAAAACGAGCAGTTTGTAAGGCATAATTCCCCCTGTTTTTTCAGTGACTCCCATCTTTTCCCATACAAGGGATGTTTTGTCCAGGATGGTCGATCCCATTTGAATGTGATATAATCCAAATTCAAACAGATCATCATCCATGGGGGGTGGAAAACCGGATCATTGAGAGTCGGGGCGATAAATTCCATCCCCAATTGTGAACCCAAAGAGAGGTGAAGGCATGAATCGGCGGGTATTGGCATGTGTGGTGGTTGTTGGGGCACTAATGGTATGGGCCGCAGCGGGTTGGGCCCAGCCAAAATGCAGCGACAACCACAAGACAAAGACCGGGGAAGGGGAGGAAACCAGACCGACTGCGGCAGAGGTGCTGCCGCCGGATAAGATGTCCGAAACCCGGCATGTCCTCAGGTTCCAAGATGAACAGATCCGGTATGGTGCCGTGGCCGGAACCCTGCCGGTCCAGGTCCGGAAACAAGGTCCGGAGTGCCGGATGTTTTTCATTTCCTACGCAATCGAGGAGGCAAATCCGGCATCCCGGCCGTTGACCTTTGTGTTCAACGGCGGGCCGGGTGCGTCGTCCGCATATCTGCACCTGGCCGCCGTCGGTCCCAAAAGCGTGGTATTCGGCCCTGGAGGCGCCGTTCCGGATCCCCCGCCGCGAATAACGGACAATGTTCACACCTGGCTGAGGTTCACGGATCTGGTATTTGTGGACCCGGTGGGGACCGGATACAGTCGATGCATGCATGCGGACAACAAGGAGGCGCATAAGGAAGCAGAGTCCGAGGCCTGGGGTGTTGAGGAGGATTTCACGGCCGTGGCCAAATTCATTCGCCTCTATTTGACCCGTACGGGCCGCTGGATGTCCCCCAAATTCCTCGCAGGGGAGAGTTATGGCGGATTCCGGGTGGCGGGCCTGTCAGAGATGCTGCAATCCGACTACGGTATCGGCGTCAACGGCATGATCCTCATATCGCCGGCCCTGGAATTCGGGGTGTTGGATAACGGCCAATACGGGCTGCTTCCCTGGATAGCGCGGATCCCCTCCTATGCGGCCACTGCCCGGAGACACGGCAAGGCCCAGGGCGACCTGCCGGAGGAGAACCTGAGAAAGGGGCTGAAGGGGGTGGAGCATTTCACGGTCAGCACCCTCCTTCCCGCCCTGGCCCATAGGGTCCCGGATGCAATCAGCACCCAGCTTGCAGACTTCATCGGTGTGAGTCCACCCTGGGTCAGGCGGATGCATGCCCGGGTGCCGCTTTTCTTGTATGTGAAGAGGCTCCTGTCCCCGTCCCACCGCCTCATCAGCGTCTATGACGGCAGTTGGACCGCCATCGATCCGGATCCGGCTTCCCCCTTACCATCCGGAGAAGACCCGCTTTTAGTAAGGATCAACCTGCTTTTGACCCCGGCGTTCAATACCTATATTCGGGAGGACCTGGGATTTGAAACCGATCTTCCCTACAACATTCTGAACAAGGCCGTATCCCAAAAGTGGAACTGGGACTCGGGTCTGAAATCCGGACAGGGCTTTGTGGGGGCCGCAGAGGACCTCAAGGCCAGCATGAGTGTAAACGAGAATCTGAAGGTCCTCCTCGCCCACGGCGTGTTTGATCTGGTGACCCCCTATTTCGGATCCGTGGTGATCGTGAGGCAGATGGCCCTGGACCCGGCAATCGGACCCAATCTCAACCTGAAACTCTACCCTGGCGGGCACATGTTCTACACCCACCAGAAGGCAAGGGCAGCCTTCTTTGAGGATGTCCGGCAATTCTTTGATTCTGTGCTTTCCTGAAGGAGAAAATACCCGGGATAAGAGACATGGGTCATCTAATTACCCCGGGGCCATATTTTGGCCTCACGACGTTTAGTTTTTCCAAGGTAAAAAGAGGGGAAATCCTTGGAACATCTATGCCCTATGCCGCCTTAAAAACCCCAAAATCACATGCACATATTCCCCGGGCTGCTGTTCATAGGTGTTGTGACCGCACATGGGAAGTACCGCCAGTTCCCCGTAAGGCAGATGCCGGTAGAAGGCCACGCCCTGCTCCACTTCAAAGAGCCCGCTTCGATCCGGGTAGAGCACCAGGGTGGGGCAGGTGACTGAAGGCAAAAGCGGACGGATGTCAAAGATGCCGGTTCCAGTTCCCTATGGCCAGGTGAATAACATCGGAAACGCTCTCATGCCCCGTCACCGTGCTCTTCAGGATAAAGTCAAAATCAAAGAGGACATCTTCTATTTCTTGTGGACGGATGTTGGCCGCTGCCTCAATGGCCGCCAGCACCAATTCTTTTTCCGTCGATCCCGAGGTAAGGAGACTTAAGATGTAGGGCCAGGCTTCCTGTACTTCCCAGCTTCCTGAAGCACGTACCGCATGGTATTGGATGTTTTCGTCTTCGCTGTTGAATGCTTCCAGGATTTCGGGATGAAACCCGCTAACATACTCCATGCTAAAGACGGCGGTCAGGTGCCAGTCCGGATCATCGCTTAAATAGGCCTCGCGGATGGCCTTTTGATGCCAGTCCTGGGGGGCCCGCACAGATCCCTCCAGGATGCGACGCCGGACCTCCTTGGGCGTGTGGGTGTCCATGTAGCTGTCACGGAGGGATGTCTGGATCTTATGAAAGGTGTTTATGGAAATGGGCATCTCTTCAGGGTCTTCAAACATGTCCATATCGACTGCTGCCAGCGCCGGGCCGAGGGATATGGCGGCCCTGGCCCGAATGGGCTCCGATTCCTCGTGGCTCAGCACCATGGACAGCAATCGATCGGCCAGTTCATCATTGATCACTGTGTAGTCCCCGGCCAGCTTTGCTGCCAGCAGGCGGTCCGATTCATCCTGCTGCTCGTCCCCAAGGATGCGCAGCAGCATTTGGTCTGTATCCACAGGCCACTCCCAAGGGGGGGTATCTGCCAAGATTTTTAGATCCATTTTTGCTCCTTTTATCTTTGATGCGTTCCTGAAAAGTAAGAAACCGGCTCCCATCACAGCATGTTGTTGAGGATGCTGTCAATGGTGTTCTGCTTGGTGTAATGCCCGCCGGTCACCCAGCGCATCAGCCCCTCCCGGCCCACATGGTTGGCCCCGCTGTCGATGAGGGTTTCACCCAATAAAAATGCGTGCACCGGATACAGCGTGGTCTTCCCCACATGGCGACCCATCCTGAA
>JAWLET010000255.1:0-4231 GCA_041685955.1 Desulfobacteraceae bacterium
GCCCTCCTTAGAGACCGTTTATGCTTTTCATTACCCTCTTTATTCCCCTCTTTTGAGGGTATTACCTTTTTTGTATCGACGCCAGAGGACACCGGGGCTACCACCAGAAACCTGCCTGTGTCCGTCTGTGTGTGTCTGCGGTTAATTCTGCAAAAAAAGGAGTCGATCCATCCTTTTATTCGCCTTCTCCAGAATACCCTCCTGCTCGCCAGAAGGGGGCTTCATTGTACAGTTTCGTACAAAAATCCGGTTTTCGGTCTTATTTACTGATGCATTCGTAAAAAGTCGTCACCCCGTTGAAAAACGGGGTCCAGAGGTTTTTCAAGTGATTGAATATACTGGATTCCGGCTTTCGCCGGAATGACGGGAAGAGGCATTTTTTGACTTTTTACGAGACCATCATTTACTGGAGCACATGAACCAGGGATACCGGGTAAATTCCCGATAGCCTATCTTAGCATAAATGGGCTCGCCGAATGTGCTGGCCTGAAGAATTATTTTTCGGGCGCCGGCTGAAAACGCGGCGTTCCCCACCCCGCTCACGCAGTACTCGGCCAATCCCATTCCCCGGGCCTGTTTCAGGGTGCCGACCCAGTAAATGCCGCCGATGCCGTGGCTGAGCAGGGCCATGGCCGCAGAGGCCGGTGCCCCGTTTAGATGCACCAGGCCCAGGATGAATTGAGGCTCCAGCACCCGCTGGGGATGCATGAAATAGGCGCTGCTGACATCAGTGGGAAACTGCAGGCCGGGAAGTCCAGGGCCGCATGGATGAAGACCCGGTCCCGGGTATGCAGGATTTCCGGATAGGGGATCCATTTGGCGCTCTGGCACCAGAAGTCCACCAGATTGAGATCGGCCAGGCGTAACAGGTCTTTTTCGGTAAGGGAAGTCATGGTAGTGGATTTCACCCGCCATAGGCCCAGATGCCTTTATCAATGATACCCAGGACCCGGCTTTTTTCATGGGGCATCTGGTAGCCCTCGTAGCTGTGGGTAAACAGGAGCCGGCCCTCTTTGTCGGTCCAGTAGTTGCCTGCGTGATCAAAACAGAGCCTGGAGGTCACCTCCAATGCCTCCACCATGAGCCGCAGTTCATGGAGCTGTTCCAATGGGGTGAGCAGGCTCAGGGCCTCCTGTTCATAGGATTTGAAAATGGGGCTGCCCGGTCTGGGGAAAAAGGGCCTGGACCGGATATAGTGGGGATTGATCTCACTCAGCACCCCGGCCGTATTTCGGGCGTGGTTTTCCCACATGTCCTTTCCCCCCAGCCCGGGCATCCAGTATTCGGACAACTGGAACCCGGCTTGGATGGCCTTTTTACCGCCAATAATATGTTCTTTCCCGGTGACCCCTTTTTTCACCTGTTTCAGCAGATCGTCATCTCCGCTCTCCATCCCCACATGGAGGCGGTCCACGCCGGCCTTTCGGATGCGGGTGAGTTCTTCCAAGGGCTTCCGGGACAGGGTCTTGGACCGGGCGTAGGTGGTGACCCGCTCAATGGACGGAAAGGCGGTCCGGAGATACTGCAGGGCCTCCACCAGGTGGGGGGTGGCCATGATCAGGCTGTTCCCGTCCTGTAAAAAGGCGGTTTTGGCCCCGGACAGGAGCCAGTTTACCACCATGACAAATTCCGGGCTGGCATCTAACTGGGGATTCTGTTCAATGATTTTGAAAATCACCTCCCGGTTGATGGCCACCTGGTATCCCAGTTGGGTGGAAATATCTTGAAGGTCCCGGCACAACCTTTTAATGGCGTCCATATCGCTTTTGATCTCTTCCACGGATCGCATGGAAAAGGTTTCATGCTTATACATGCCACAGAAGGTGCATTTGTTCCACGGACAATTGCGGGTAAAGCGCAGCAGGAGCGATGAGGCGCCCCCTTCACTGGGGGGCCGGTACGTGCCCACTTCAAATGAATGAGGAGAGATCATTTTTTTCTCCTTAAGCCTTTATGAAAAGGGTTTTAGTCAAAACCCCCTTATGTTCCAGCGTTTGTGGCCGGTGCAGTTTCCGGCATTGTAGGAGTGATCCTATGGAACCGCCTGCTCGGGGCTCCGGGCGGGTTTGATGGGATGGTGATAGGCGTTTTCACCAATTTGCTGGTATTTTCAGTGGCATCTTTCATGGGACGACATCGGTATCAGGTGAAAAGAGTCACGGCTTTTCAGGGAAATGACGAACCCCAGACGACTGCAGACCTTCGCAAGATCCATTGGCCCGCTGGCCTGGGCTGTTTTCGTTGACCAACCGGTAATGCCCTTGCGGCGACGCAGATCAATCCTTTCGTAAAGCGGCTTGGGGTGAGGATATGATTTCCTTTACCTTTGCATCCCGAATCCGCTCTTCATGCTCCGCCTTTTTTTCGTAAGCCTTGTTGATCTTACTGACCAGTTCTTCTGTTTTGCACGGTTTCATAAGATAGTCATAGGCCCCGTGTCTCATTCCCTCTATGGCGGATTCCACCGTAGCGTGTCCAGTCAGCATGATCACCTCGGTCAGCGGCTTTATCTTTTTTATTTCGCTCAAGACTTCGGTGCCGTCCATACCGGGCATCCGCACATCCAGGATGACCACGTCAAAGTTATATTTTCTCAGCTTTGAAACCGCTTCCTCCCCGCTCAGGGAGGTGGTCGCGTCATAATCGCGGAGGGATAACCGCTCGGCCAGGGCCTGGACGAATTCCTCTTCATCATCGACCAATAATACCCGTATTTTCATTTTAAGCCCTCCTTTACAGTAGGGTTCTATTTTCTCATTTGAGGTCCACCCTAAACAGCATGGATCTTTTCCGGTAACGTGATGACGATTTCTTCAGAGTCCGAATTGAAAGACAAATCGGCTTTTAGTGACTCCAGCAGGACCTGTTCCTTCTCTGATGGGAATTCATCCGTTCCGGTTTGTTCGAGATTTTCGAGTCCTGAAAACCGAATCCGAATTCCTGTTTCACCCCGCTCGCTGGTGACGGTCACGGTTTTCTCTTTTCCTACAGTTCCCATGGCAAAATCCACCACACACCATAGCAAATTTTCCAGAAAAAAGGGATTTGTTGTGATTATAATTTTTTCCCCGCCAACGGGGTCTATTTTAACCCCTCTCATATCGGCCAGTCTGGCCGACAGCGCAACCCAAAAGCCAATGGTTTCCTTCAGGTCCACAGGTCTGATCGGCTGGTCGACCTCGTGGGCGAATCGATTCATATTGTCCACAATGCCGTCGCCCCGTTGGATTTGCTTGCCCATGGAACGGGCCAGGGACTTGAGCCGTTCCGGATCCATGGGGGTCCCCTTCTCCGACATGAGGAGCAAATCTTCCATCAACCCGGCATTTTCGTTTAACACAGCGAAGACGTTTCTGAGCTCATGGGATATGGACGCGGTCATCTTTCCAAAAAATTGAAGTCCGCTCTGGCCCACAACGCTCTGTTTACAGGACATACCTGACTCCTTATTTTCCGAGCAATTGCTTCATCTTTTTGATAAGATCTTCAATCCCCACCGGTTTTACCAGGTAAAATTCAGATCCGGCTTCGGCCGTGCCCGCCTTGAAATCTGCTTCAGAACCATGTCCGGTCAAGAATATGAATTTGGTACGAGCACATCGTTGCTCCATCTCCTTTTTCAACTCGATTCCGCTCATTTTAGGAATCTTTACATCCAGCACGGCAATATCATATTGATAGGACTCCAACCGCTTCAAGGCATCCTCACAACTGGTGGACCAATGGGCATCTATGCCCCGCAGGGACAATCGCTCTGCCATGGTGGAGACCAGTTCCTCTTCATCGTCAACCAACAACACCTTTATTTCTTTCATTTTTGATGTTCTCCAGCCGAATGGGGATCGTTATGGTGAAGCGGGTTCCCTGGTTCAATGTGCTTTCCACTTTAATATTTCCGCAGATTTCCTGAACAAGGCTGTAGGTTATGGACAACCCGAGACCGGTGCCCCCCTGGCCCGTCTTGGTTGAAAAAAAAGGCTCAAATATGTGGTCGAGGTCGTTTTCGGCAATACCGCACCCGTTATCTGAAATGGCCAACGAAACATGATCCTTGTCTTTTCGTTTGGCCTCAATATCGATGTGGCCCCCGTCGTCTACTGCTGCAAACGCATTGTTGATGAGATTCAGCAGAATCTGTTGCAGTTTTCCCCTGTCGGTCTCCAGAACAGGGATATTTTCCGCTACTTTGGTGCTGATGTCAATGGATCTATACTCTACCTCTTTGCCCGTA
>JAWLET010000256.1:0-4215 GCA_041685955.1 Desulfobacteraceae bacterium
CCGAGACATACGCACTCCGCTCAGGAGTCCCCATAAGATGGATAGAAGACCTCATGGGCCTAATCAATTCAGGTTGAATGCAGCTCTTGCATTACCGGTCTAAATATGGTTGACTCGGGTCCAGTGCGAGCGATTTAATGCGCCGAAACAATTGGGTAAAAGGTCATCGATCCTTTCAGTAAGATATGCAGGAGGAAGAAAAAACCATCGAAAAGACCCGTGGAGGTGGGGAAAATGGGTTTGAGATTAAAGATTCTTTCCGGGTTTATTATTCTGGCCCTCATGCTATTGGTCGCGGGCGTCTGGTCCATCTATGAGCTCAGGCACATCGGTTCGTCGGTTCAGCGCATGCTTGATGAAAACTACCGAAGCATTGAGGCCGCAAAAAAGATGATCCTGGCCCTGGAAAGGGAAGACAGTGCGGTATTGCTTATGGTTTCCGGAGGCCGGGAAAAAGCGAAAGCCATTATGGATTCTGCAGATCAGCAGTTTGAGGAAAATTTCAGTAAAGCGGAAAATAATCTGACCATTGCCGGGGAGAGAGACTGTGTAGACGACATCAGGGCGAAATACGATCATTATAAAAAGCTATGGACGCGCTCCATTTGGGGCAACAGGCAGACGAACAACCTGGACTGGTATTTCAGCCAACCCCATGAGGGGTTTCTTTTGGTCAGGGAGGCCGTACAAAAGCTGATGACCCTGAATGACCGGACCATGTACGACATGGCTGTCGGGCTCCAGAGCAGGGCACACAGGTCGGCCATGCCGGGAATTGTGGCCATTGTGGCAGCATTTGTCTTTTCCCTTGTCTTCAACTACCTGGTCTATCACTATGGGGTGAGGCCTATTATCCGGATCCGGGAAGGGGTACGTCAATTCCTCGCGGATGGGACGTCATTTGAGGTGAAAATCGAAACCGAGGACGAACTGCGAGATCTGGCCGTTTCCATTTCAGAATTAATCGCGCTGAAGAAAACCCCTGGAGCGTAGGCCATGCGATTTCACATTCTCCTGCGGTACACCGGTACGGTGCTTCTTTTTGAAGGTGTTTTTCTCCTGATCTCAGCAGCCATATCGTTCGGTTTTTCAGACACAGCCGTGCTTCCATTGTTTTACAGTTTTATCATCACCACCCTTTTCGGCATTTTTCCCATTATTTTCGTGCCGCCAACAGACAAAATCCAAAACAAGGAGGGATTTGTCATTGTGGTGACCGGCTGGCTGCTGGTCTGTCTTGTGGGGATTATGCCGTATGTGTTATGGGGAGGCCCGTTTACCCTTACCAATGCCTGGTTTGAGAGTGTCTCCGGTTTCACCACCACCGGGTCCAGTATTCTAAACGATATTGAGGCCCTTCCACCCGGTCTTTTGTTCTGGCGTTCGGCAACACACTGGATGGGGGGTATCGGGATTATTGTATTCATGCTCGCGGTGCTGCCGTCCATGGGGAAGGCACAAATGGTCCTCTACCGTTCGGAGATGTCCTCTCTTGCCATGGAAAATTTCAAGTACCGTACCCGAAAGACCCTTCATATTCTCATCTACGTCTATGTGGGGCTGACAGCAGCCGAAACGCTCAGCTTACTTTTCTGCGGGATGAACTGGTTTGATGCGGTAACCCATTCCTTCGGGACCATTGCAACCGGCGGATTTTCGCCCAGGAATTCGAGCATTGCTTCTTACGCAAGTGTGTCCGTGGAAATCGTCATTATGGTGTTCATGGTTTTATCCGGTATTCATTTTGCTCTCCTTTTTCTGACAATAACCGGAGCCAGCCTGCAGATCTATCGCTCGTCGGTGGTCCGGACCTATCTGATGATTATGGGCATAGGCGTTCTTATTGTCACCCTCAGCATCCATGGAAAACAATATGAGAATTTCCTGGAAGCGCTGCGGTACGGGGCATTCATGGTCATCTCCCTGGGGACTTCAACAGGATTTGCCACTGCGGATACGGCGTTCTGGTCCGCCCTTGCCCAGTTGGTGATGATTTTTTTTACGCTGCAGTGTGCCTGTGCCGGTTCCACATCGGGAGGCATAAAGGTGGACCGGATTGTGATCTTTTGGAAAGGCATCGGAAAAAGAATTACCCAAATGAAACATCCTCACGCAGTAATTACGCCCAAGGTGGACGGGACGGCCCTGAATGAGGATATGATCGAGTCCAGCGCTTTATACATCGTACTTTATATGGCTATCGTGTTCCTCTCAAGCATCCTGTTGTCCACCCTTGGCGTGGACATGCTCACCGCATTTACCGGATCTGCAGCAACCATGGGAAATGTGGGCCCGGGATTCGGCATGGTGGGATCTATGAGCAATTACAGTGAAATCCCGGAAATAGGGAAGTGGGTTCTGACGGCCGACATGCTTTTGGGCAGGCTGGAAATCTTTGGGTTGGCCTTGATGTTTTTGCTAAGATCCTGGCGGTAAGAAACATTCGCAGCCTTGAGAATGGCTGGTGGGCAAAAGGTACCCGAAAAGCTGGTTTGCAAACACTTCTTTGACACTCATGTTGCGGATAAGAAAGATTTCAACCTAAAATAGATTTGAGAATAAGTGATGGCCTTTACAATATTCAGGAGCCCAAAATACTTGCAAAGCGACTTGAAAAGTTCCCAGGCAACCGGAAATGACATACACTGGCAATGGACGAAACCGCTTCGCGGCAGCTGACTTTCCCGCCGGTTTTTACCTACCCTAAAAATATGAGCCATTTTAAATGGCACGGAGGCTGTGTATGAAACTGTTAAAACGGGTCAGGGGGTTTCGGTTGCAGATGCGCACCGAACATCCTTTTGGCTGGTCCATTGTAACGGGCGGTTTTTTTGTCGTACTGGTAACCATAGCCGGCACATTCGGTTATATGCTGCTGGAAGGATGGAGTTTTTTTGAGGGTATATACATGGTTATAATAACCCTTTCCACCGTTGGATTCATGGAAGTAAAGCCATTGTCCGATATTTCACGGGTGATGACCATGCTGGTTATTTTCGGAGGGGTTGGTGCGTTTTTTTATCTTGGGGGGTCTTTGGCCCAGATGGTTGTGGAAGGTAAATTTCAGAATGTATTGGGGAGGCGCAGGGTGCAGAAAATAATCGATGAACTCGAAGACCATTATATTGTCTGCGGATTCGGTAGAATAGGCAGGGTTGTTGCACAGGGAATCAAAAAAGAGGGGTTTGATGTGGTGGTCATTGAAAAGAACCAGGACGCCCTGGCTCAGCTGGAACAAAAAAACATGCTCTTTATTGCCGGGGATGCCACAGAAGATGAAAAACGGGAGCATTACCGATTTGTTAAAATGGTTTTCACACAGTAACTTATTCATTTTTTGAGCAAAAGCCTTGTAATCAAGTGTCAGGTGTACGGTGTCAGAAGTAAGAAACGAATTAGCCGACACCCGACACCTGAAACCTGAAACAATAAAGTCTTGGGGGCGGTTTTCGAAAATCTCCTTCACGCCTTTCGGGTAACGGTATCCAGGGCCTCCTGTACCGCCTCCCGGGTTTCTGGGCTGTACGGACCGGTGAGGACTTGCTTTAATGATCCGATGATATCCTGATTCCCCGCCTCTCCCAGGATATACACCACATCCCCTTGAATCTGGGAATCCAGGTTGGGAAATCGTTCCAGAAGGGGGTTCACACATTGAGCGCCCAGCGCAACTGTCTCCCGGGTTGTTCATTCAGCGAGAATTTCGATGATCTTTGGGAAAATGAATTCGGCCACGTCCCGTCGCTTTCCGCCATGGGTCAACACGACATACCTGCCCTCGCAAACCGCCTCAGCACATTGTTTGATCTCCGCGGTCAATTTGGGGAAGAGAGCGGGGGCAAGGCCGATATCCCCGTAATCCAGCTCGCAGGTGTCGTGTCCCAGGTTATGCAGGATCAAATGGGGTCTGAAGTCCTTTACTCTGGGGATGAATTCCGCTCTCACTTTTTCCATATAGGCGTCATCCGTGTGCGGGGCGGCGATGTTCACGCAGACCTTGGCGCCCTCCCCCTCAATTCGGTCCCAGCTGCAGAAACAGACATGCAGGACCTCATCGTCTTTTAGAAATATGTCCCGGGTCCCGTTTCCATGGTGGCGATCCGTATCCAGCACGGCGAACCGCTTGGCCCCCAGTTTTTCCCGGGCGTTTAAAAACGCCGGCCCTGCACAGGAGGCATAGGTGCCGCCCCAGGCCGAGTCCCGTTCAGCGTGATG
>JAWLET010000257.1:0-4210 GCA_041685955.1 Desulfobacteraceae bacterium
ATGTCTGGAATAGAATTAACACAAGTTTTTGGGCCTTGATACGGGGTTGATCCTGTATTTTATCCATTCTGGAACCTTACCCGCAGGGAATTCCCTCACTGGCTTCTGGTTCTTATCCCTCGGGCGCCTCCTGAAAGCCTTCGTGGGTTTCTCCTTTCTTTTAGTCGCCTAAGCGAAAATGAGGCGCAACAAGGGGTAACGGCACTTGAAGAACGGCCACATCTGACAAAAAATTTAGATCCGCAGGGTCCCAGTGGCAATCAGGTGTAGCCTGTATTCGGGGGAATCTCAGGGGGTACATTCAATTAAAAGACTGGATAAAGGATTTCAATGATGATACAAAATTGGATGAAATGGCCCGTGTTCCCAACAGAGAAACAGAATGGTTTGTTCCCCGGTTCGGACCCCGACGGTTTCGGCATGCGCTGGGGCTATTGTTTTTGCCCTACACAGGGATGGTGCTTTCTTACACGGTATGGGGATCGGTTTTGGCTCCCCAGCTTCACTGGGATCGACTATGGGCCATATTGATCATCTACTTTCTGGGATTGGGGGTTGCGGCCCATGCCCTGGATGCCTTGGGGAGCAAGGAAACAAAACCCTGGGGTAACACCTTCAGTAAAAGACAGCTCTGGTTCGTTAGCATTGGGGCATTGAGCCTGGCCTATGGCACGGCACTGTATTACATCATCTTTTTTGTTCCCCTTTTGGTGATATTCGCGGTTGTGGAAGGGTTTTTTGTATTTGCCTATAACCTGGAATGGTTTCGGGGAAAATTCCATTCAGACCGATGGTTTGCTTTTTCATGGGGATTTTTACCTGTATTAACGGGTTTCTGCATGCAAACCAATGGCGTGGGGATGGCTGGGTTGATTGTGGGGTTGGCCGCCTATCTATTTAGTTTAATTGAAATCAAATGCTCCCGGCCTTATAAAGACCTCAAGCGGCGTGCGCCCTCATTGGATAGTGATCAAAGAGTCGTTATGGACCGGTATGAGACACTCCTCAAATGTGTGAGCCTGGGTGTGTGTCTATTGGGTCTGGGGCTCCTGCTGGCCAGAATTTGGGTGTAGCCGTTGGTTGGGTTGCAAATGATCGGTGAGTCTTTGCAACATTGGAAGTATTATCTGAAGTCAACCGATTAGGTGAGACGCGTATGGGTGGCATGCACAATGGTACTGATTCCGAGCGTAAAGTGTTGTACACCTACTGCTGTGAACCCGGCCCTGTGTAACGAGTCCACCAGGGATTCCACCCAATGGCTCTGCCGGAGAAACCCTTTAAGCTCAAAAAAGGCCGTTTTCCATTCCGGAAAAAAGGGACTGCCGAATACCTGCATCAGACGAAAATAGCCACCCAGGATATGAGCTACGAAGACGTTTCGGGGATAGGTAAAGTCATGGGCAATGAACACCCCGCCGGGACGTAACATTTGCCTAGCCCTTGTTACCAGTTTTTCCGTGTGGGCGTATTTAGCGAGGTAGGATGAGATAATACAATCCCATTTTTTTTTGAAAAAGACCTCCTCTGCAAAGCCCTGGACGAATTGGATGTTGTAGACCTTCAAGGCCTTTGCTTTGCGCATGGCCTGAAACAGATATTCCTGGTGGAGGTCCACTCCGAAAATCTCACATTGTGGAAACATTTGAGCTAGCCGGAAGGTTAAAATACCTGTGCCGCATGCTTGATCCAGAATTCTGTTGGGGTGGGGAGGAATCCGGTCTACAAGTCGTCTCTTCCACCATCGATCCAGACCGAGGGTCCAAAGGTGCACAGTGACATCATAGGTGGAGGCGGTTCCGGCAAAAAAGCGGTGGGCGGTCTCGGATTCGGTCGTAGAAATGTCTTGTGGGACCATGACTATCTTAGATGTTTGAGAAGGGCGATGGCGTCTTTGCTTCTGATATGCATGCCCATTCTTCTGGAATTGGCTTTCAGTATCCGGGCATCTGTAGGGCCGGGGTTCCTACCGGTTAGCAGTTTGTCCACCACTCGACGCTCCTTTTCCATCCAGGCAAATTCACGGAGCATCTCTGTGGTATATGCTTCCGGATTATTCCAGTTTCTTAAAAGAATTTGAACACTTCTCATTCCGGGCACAATACCATCTCCGGCCAGGGGGGCTACACAACCTACGGCCTCTCCTACGCCCCAGATTCCCAGCGGAGCGGCCTTGGTCACAAATGGTTGTGCCTGTTCGGCTCCTGTCAACCGTATTTTGGCAGTACAGCCACACACCGTCTTCAATTTTTGGTGGTTAAACCATCCGGTGGATCGCAACAGTTGATAAGGAGATTCCCGAAGGTTCCCACATCCCATATGATATTCGGTTTGGGAAAGCGGAAAACACCATGCATATCCAACTCCCCGCAAATGGATACGGTTTTCGAAATGGTGAGGGGTTTGAACCTTATACTGAATACAAGGAAGCAAAAGGTCGTTTTCAATAGGAGGCAAAAAAGCACGAGAGGTTCCGGTGGCGTCTATGACTCGCGTATAGCGGGAAACATCCAAGGGTTTGCGATGTATTCGAGCCCCGCCAAGCAGGTCCTTAATCAGCCGGGGTTTATCAAAGGTCATGAGATTTGCACTGATCTTATAATTGTTCATCCACACATATCCCGGCCTTTGAAACAAATAGTCTTCAGGCAACAAGCCGCATTTTGCCACCAGTTCATAAAACCCAACAGAGGTTCCCCATGCACAGGGAGAGAGTCCGCAGGCAGATCGGTTTGAAGTATCGTAGATATCCACTTTTTCACCCTGTAAGGAAAGCAGCCTATATAGGTAAGCCCCGGTCATTCCGGCCCCTGCGATGACGATGCCTGAAGATCCTTTCAGGGGGTGTTTGTATGCCATCTGGATTCGCTCCATTTGGGTGCAGCCGCTACATCCTTAGGGGATTCTCTTTTGTTCCCCGGCTATTTGTCAAGTCCTTTCAATCGTATGGATGTAAGCACCCCCCAAACGAATACATACTGTCACTGACAAAAATACAGCGTTTCCCCCATTTCCCGGGGTGCTGAGTTGGTATACTCTTCTTAGCTCGAAGACGAAGATGAACAGGGGAACCCAAGGTAACGAGCAGCCAAACACAGGGCTCAGTGATGATCAAACCCAAATCGGTTTTTCAAGATTACATGGACAGGGTAAGGCCCCATCTGAATGAAATACATACACGCTGGACCTCCACGCTCTTCAATTCCATCCCCTTAAATGAAAATGAGGCCATTCTGACCGCCGTTGCCGGCGGAAAACGGATTCGAGGAAGCCTACTGTGTCTCATTACAGAATCGCTGGGGGGAAGACTTTCGGCAGCCCTCCCCAGGGCC
Source organism: Desulfobacteraceae bacterium (assembly GCA_041685955.1). Taxonomy (GTDB): domain Bacteria; phylum Desulfobacterota; class DSM-4660; order Desulfatiglandales; family Desulfatiglandaceae; genus JAIPDZ01. Next base: position 3,333 of record JAWLET010000257.1, read on the forward strand.
TTGGCCATCGAACTCATCCATGACGCCAGCCTTATTCATGATGATTTTGTGGACCAGGATCGAACGCGGCGGAACTTTCCTGCGGTATGGACCCTGGAGGGTGCACGCCGGGCGGTTCTCTTGGGGGATACCATCTTTGCATCGGCTATTCGAATGATGAACGACCTGAGCGTTCGTGACGGATATATCGTTTCCCATGCCATTGCCGAGCTATCTAAAGGGGCACTCCATGAGGGTATGGATCCGGCTGAGATGATCCAGGGAACACAATGTTCCGAAGGGGACGGGGGAGTGTACGAAGCGCTCATTCGCCTGAAGACCGGGGTCTTGTTCAAGGCCGCTTGTTGCCTGGGTGCCTTGGCAGGGGAAGGGGATGTTCGGATACAGGACCTATACGGGCGGTTCGGCATGCGAATCGGAGAGGCGTACCAGATGGTGGATGATTTGCACGAAATTCAGATGCATTGTCGAACGGGTTTGGTTGAGAGGGAGCAGGCTGCACTGCTGGTACCGGTCTTACTCCGGTTTTCCAAAGACCACATATCCGGCGTCCTCCCCCTGCTGGAACAGGAATCATCCCAGCTGGATGGGGCTGCCCTGGCTTGTTTTCAAAAGGCGGCTACGGCCATCACTGCAGAGGTGAGGAACCGGATCAATTGGGCTGTCGCAGAGATTGCCCCCATCCTTCCGGACAATGGATATCGCTCTTTGCTCATGTCGGCTCCTGGAGATCTTATTGATATGTTCCGGGCGATATAATCCTCCAGGTTTCATATGTGGGCTGGAGGTTTCACTTGGTACGGACTAGGGAGATGAATGTTATGATGAAAAGACAATCAGGTCCATAATGTATCCGCCTAACTCCGTGGCTGTATCTT
>JAWLET010000258.1:0-4208 GCA_041685955.1 Desulfobacteraceae bacterium
CCCTCCCCTGCGAAAAAACGTCTGCATAAGCGCTTTCAACTCAGTGGATTTAACCAGTCGAGCCGCCGCCCCGTACAGGATCATTCCGATCAGGATAAGGAGAATCACCTCTACTATCATTTCAAAAAGACCGGATCCAGGGTCCACCGGCAGCCACAAGAAATGAATGCAGAACAGCCCTCCTCCCATGACTGCCGCAGCAAGGCAGGATTTGGCGCCCGAAATGAAAATCGGTCTCATATCCCCCAGGCTGATCTTGCGCTTCAAAAAAAACATGAGGAGACAGAACTGAATCATCGAGGCCATGGACAAGGCAAGGGCCAGACCGCCATGTTTGAATGGCCCCATGAGCAGGAGGCTTGAACCCAGGTTTATCGCCACAGTGATGACGGCCACTTTTACCGGCGTTTTTGTATCCTGGATCGCGTAAAAGGCAGAGATGATAATCCGGTTGGCTGAAAAGGCCCAGAGCCCCAACGCATAGCACAGGAGGGCATAATGGGTCATGGAAGTGGCATAAACCGTGAAGGCTCCTCTTTCAAACAGAAGCTGAATAATGGGCCTTCCAAGAAGGATGAGTCCCACTGTGGACGGCACTGCAATAAAAAAGACCAGTCCCAGGGCATGATGTAAAATTTGCCTGAACTGTTCGAAATCTTTGTCAGCGGCGTGCGTGGCCAGCGAGGGAAGTGCTGCAGTACTGATGGCAATGGCAAAGATCCCTAATGGGAACTGAACCAATCGATCCGCGTAATAGAGCCAGGACACACTCCCTTCAGGCAGAAATGACGCCAGGAGTGTCCCGATAAATTGATTCAACTGATAAACCGCAGAACCGAAAATCGCAGGAAGCATGAGCAGCCCGATCCGCTTGAGAGCAGGGTGATCCGGCTGCCATTTGGGTATCAGTTTGAGCCCTCTTTTGACCACGCACGGAATCTGCAGGGCCACCTGCAGGAAGCCGCCGATGAGGACTCCGATGGCCACCCCCACAATGGGTTCCTGGCAATAGGGAGATATGAGATAACCGGCTCCTATGATACCGACGTTCAGAAAGATGGGTGCAGCGGCCGGGGCCGCAAAATGCTTCAAGGAGTTGAGCACTCCCATGAAGAAGGCCACAATACTGATGAAAAAGATGTACGGGAAGGTGATACGGGTCAACAGGACCGTCAATTCATATTTCATGCCGGTGTCACCGAACCCGAATGCCTGGATTCTTACAATCCAGGGGGAAAAAAGGATGCCCATAACCGTGACCGCAGCGAGGATGATGGAGAGCAGGGTCAATACCACCCGTGCCAGTTCAAAGGCATCTTTTTGGCCCTTGCCGGTTAGGTATTCCGTGAATACCGGGATAAAGGAAATGGTCAGGGACCCTTCAGCAAAGAGGCGCCTCAACAAATTGGGAATGCGAAAGGCCACAAAAAAGGCGTCTGCGGCCATACCCGAGCCAAATAATGCGGCCAAGACCATATCCCGCACCAGGCCGAGTATACGGCTCAGGAACGTAAAAAAACCAACCACTCCTGCGGCCCTGCTCATGGCCCCTTTTGAAGATACGTTTTGTTCCTGCACCAAAAAATCCTTGACAAAAAATAAAAAGGATGTAAAATAATCAGTTTAAATTTAGATCAAATCCACGACAAATCGGTCCTGTTTGAATCAGACAGGCTTGGAAAATGCATGTATTTCATTAACGCATAGAATTTCATGAGGAGGTCCGGAATTGGCCAATCACAAATCAGCCCTCAAGAGGGCGAGACAGAACGAGGTCCGTAGATTACGGAACAAAGGATCCAAGACCACGGTCAAAAACGCGGTCAAAGCAGTCAGGGCTGCCGTCAGGGACAATTCGCCGGAACAGGCCAGGGACAACCTGGTTAAGGCGGTCTCGGTTATGCAAAAGACCTCGTCCAAAGGGATTATCCACAAAAACCAGGCGGCCCGCAAGATTTCCCGGTTGACCCGACAGGTTAATCAATTAACCCCACCCGCAGCATAACCCGTCAGAGAAAGAACCAGATTTTCGAGAACAGGCCGGGTCTGAGACCCTGTTTTAAGGAAACCGTCGGCCTTATATAACAGATATAAGGCCCGTTCCAGTTCTTCTGAAGACCAGGTCCGTGATTGCTTGATTAATTTGTCTGCCAGGAAATGTTGAACCCTGAGCTGTTTTTGCACATCTGCTACCCGTCCTCCCCCCTGCATGATGGACTGGGCTTGAAAAATTAAGCGGATCTGCCTGTTGAGCATTCCGATAATCTGGAAGGCCGCATCCTTTCCCTCTTCTTCCAGGTACCGGTCCAGCACGGACAGGGAGCGGGCCCGCCGCCGCAGTGATATTTCCTCCATGAGTTCAAATATGGTAAAGGTCCGACTGTAAATGGCCAGGTCCTGAATCTCCTCGATGCCGATGGATTTGTCGCCGTGACGGAGATGGAGTTTTTCAAGTTCCTCATGGAGCGTACGTAACTGATTGCCCACAAGTTCCTGGAGAAAAATACACGCCTTCTCCTGAATATGGATTCCCATTTCCTTGGCCATGGTTTTGATCCAGGGGACGACTTGATTTTCATATAAATTCCTGAAACTGACCGCAGCGCCTATCTGTCGTAATTTTTTATAAAAAGTCAGTCTGAAATCCGCCTTGCTTGAGAGGAAAATCAGACAGGACGACGGCACAGGAGCGTCCAGGTAAGGAAGAAAGTTTTCCAGGCTTGAGGTGGAGATATTTTCAACCCGCCGGACAATGACAAGGCGATTGGATGCCAGAAAGGGAAGGGAGCGGGCCGAGTCCATAATGGTGGCCGGTTCAGCATCGCCTCCGTAAAAGATCTTGAGATTAAAATCCCGCGCGTTTTCCGGAATAAAGCGTTCTCGAATTTGATTGAGAATTTTTTCCTGCCTGAATTCGTCCGGCCCATAAAAGAGATACACCGGGGCCAACCGGCCTTTTTCCAATTGTTTGAGGATTTGTTCCGGAGACAGGTCTGACGTCATCAAAACCTTTCCATGGTCTTGAGGTATATTCTTTCCGAGAGGAGCCGGGCGATTTTTTCGGCGGCTTTCCGCTTGTTGTACCGGGTTTTTAGGGGATCAGAGGTTACGGTATAGGCGGCTTTTTCTTCCATGTGCTGATCGTCCCATATAATTTTTCCCGAGGTCCCTTCCTGCAGTTTGACGGAGAGACGGATCCTCAACCACCGTGAGGTGGTGACCTCAAAATCATCCTGACCGATCCTGTAGCTCAAAGGCTCGGTTTTTATCTCGGTCACGGTTCCCACCAGGACCATGGCGGCCTTTTGCCTGGATACCAGCGGGATCTGTGAATGGCTGACAAATTCCTGTCGAATCATCCGGGTGAAATCCCCTTCAAACCCCAGGGAGGAAGAAGGGCTTTTCATAAGGGGAATGGCCAAACTGGAGATGGCGATCCCTTTAGGCTGTCCGGTGGCCTGGAGATTGTACCCACACCCTGTCAACCCCAGGAGGAATGAACAGGAAATAATGTATAAGAAATATTTTCTGAAGCGGTAACCGGCCATTTTCAGCGTCATGGGCGAACCTGTGAACAGATCCTGAATAGGCATTTGCCATTTTTTTGACCACTGATTACCTCGATATCGCAGGTAGGACATTACTTATTTATTATCAGCGCGTCAATTTTGTGAACTTATTTTGAGCGAGCCCTAAACCACCACGTTCACCAGCTTTTGTTGGACCACGATCACCTTTTTGATCTTTTTCTCTTGTGTAAATTTCTGGATGCGCTCATCGGCCAGTGCCGCGGCTTCGATTTCCGGGTCCGTATAAGAGACCGGTACCTCGATTTTGCTTCTCAACTTTCCGTTGACCTGCAGAACAATAAGGCGTTTTTCGGCCTTCAGTGCATCCGGGCGGTATGTGGGCCAGGCCCGTTCTATGAGGCAGTGATCGTACCCCATCCTGTGCCACAATTCTTCTGTAATATGGGGCACCACCGGAGAGAGGAGTATGATGGCCGCTTCGGCAGCCTCCCGGACCACGGACCAGGCCAGGGCATCTTTTTGGGCGTCGCTGTTCAGGAATTGGTTGATCTCATTGACCAGTTCCATAACCGCAGCAATGGCCGTATTGAAATGGAACCTGTTTTCAATATCCTCGGTTACCTTTTTGATGGTCTGATGGGTTTTTCGATGGATTTGCCTCAGCGAACCCTGCAGCGC
>JAWLET010000259.1:0-4170 GCA_041685955.1 Desulfobacteraceae bacterium
TGGCCTCCTCACCGGGTGGTAAGAAAGGGTATCGGTTATGTACCGGCTGAAAGACATATCTTTCCGGGGGTGAGTGTGGAAGAGAACCTCAAATTGGCGGCAAAGCCGTCAGGGGAGGAAGAGGCGTGGAGCATGGAGAAGGTGTACAGCCATTTTCCTGTACTCAAGACCAGAAACCGGCAGGACGGTTCCACGCTCAGCGGTGGAGAACAGCAGATGCTGGCCATTGGTCGGGCCCTGATGGGGAACCCTGTCATTATGCTGCTGGATGAGCCATCCCAGGGACTTGCGCCGCTTTTGGTGTATGAGGTGATCCAACCGATCCTCCTTTTCTGTCTCCAATCGGGCCTGACCCTTCTGCTTGTGGAGCAAAACCATCGAATGGCATTAAAGGTGGCCTCCAGGCACTATCTCATGGGCATCAAGGGGAAAGTGGCGCAGACCGCCACCTCAGACCAATTGATGGCGGATCAGGACATTATCAAGCAGCACCTTGCGGTATGAGTCCGGTGTGCCCGAGCGCATTCTGAAAGATTGCGACCTGTGCGGTCAGATGTTAAATAGTAAAAATGGTCACAGTTGTGTAATGAGGTTTCGGGTTTCAGGTTTCGGGTTTCAGGTTTGAGTACTGTGGGTTTCCCGGATGGTCCAGGCCACTAACGATGAGCATTTTGAACTCATGGATCTGCGCGGCATCCTTCAAAAATGCCGGAAAGCAGTCTGCAATTACCCTGATCACGAACAGGTTTTCCCGGTGCAGCTGGATTCAGAAAAGCGCATGGCTTTCTTATGTCTGACACCTGACACCTGAAACCCGAAACCTACCGCACAGGTCGAAAGATGGTGTGAAACAGAAATTGAAGGTAAAAGGTCAGGAGGAATTATGCTGGTAAATTTTTCGACAAAGCAGAATGTCTGTGAAATCGGCGGCGTGAAATTGGGGGGCCAGCCCGGGGAACACCCTACGGTGGTGTGCTCGTCCATCTTTCAGAAAGGGGACCGGGTCTTTGAAGGGAAACGGAAAGCGGGCTTTGATGAAAAGCGGGCCGAGACCCTGCTCAAGACCCAGGACAAGATGTGGGCCGAGACCGGCGTGCCGGGCATGGCGGACATTGTGGCCAATACGGGCAAGGAATTTGAGACCTACGTGGATTTTGTGACCTCGGTCAGCGACATGCCCTTTTGTATCGATGCCTGGCAGATGAAGCCGAAACTGGCCGGCGCCGCCTATTGCGCGGAGAAGGGTCTTTTAGACCGTATGTTCTACAACAGCCTCACGGTATGGGAAGAGGATCTGGAGACGGAGATTCGGGAAATTTCTCAACTGGGGGTCAAGCATGTCCTGCTGGTGGCCTTTGATATGGCGGATCAACTCCCCCAGGGCCGGATCACCGGGACTCAAAAGCTTTTGGATGCCATAGAAAAAGTAGGCGCCCGGTTTGAGTCCGTGTTTGTGGACACCTCGGTGATGAACGGGCCGGCCACGGCCTTTTGCGGCATGGCCAATCAGCTGATCAAGGAAAAATGGGGCTTTCCCACGTCCAGCGCGCCGTCCAATGGATCGTACATGTGGAAACAGGCGAGAGAGATGTGGGGATTCAAGGGCTGGGCCGCGGCCGATGCGGCCTTGGAGGGACTGGCCGCCTTCATGTATCACGACATGATCTTTTCCGGCCCTATGGCAGGGGCAACCAGGATCTTTCCGGCGGTGGCCATGGCCGATGCGTTTACCGCGGCTGCGGCATTTGCCCGGCACAAGACGCTGCCGCCCTCGGACAGCCACCCCTTGAACAAACTGTTCCCTGATTTTGTGGGACAGTTGAAAGGGATGTAATCAACCCACAACCCTTTAGGTATTGAGGAGTAAGTGAATGGCGACAATGACCCCGAAAGAGAGAGTGAAACGGTTTTTCAAACGAGAACCGGTGGACGAGATGCCTTGCTTCAGCGGTATGGGGACGGTGACCGTACAGGCCATCGACAAGATGGGCATACGGTTTGCCCAGGTGCACGGGTCTGCCGAGTACCTGGCCGGTTCGGCCATCACCGGTGCGGAGATGTTCGGTTTTGACGGTGTGGTGGTTCCCTACGACATGTGCACGGTACCCGAGGCGTTGGGCCGGGGGGTGAGCCTGTATGAGGATGCGGAAGGCATTTTGTACCCGACAGTTCCCTCCAAATGGGCCACCCTGGACGAGGTGGACATGCCCGAGGATTTGAACGTGATCTTTGAGAAGGCGAGGATGCCGGTGGTGGATGAGGCCTTGAAGATCCTGGTGGGCCACGACGACGGCAAACTGGCCGTGGGAGGCTGGGTCCTGGGCCCGTTTACCATGGCCGGCCAGTTGATCGAGCTGGACGTGCTGCTCAAGGGGCTCAAAAAAGATAAGGATCGGGTGGAGGGGTTCCTCTCCCAGATGACCGACCTGGTGATTGCAGTGGCCAAACACTATGAGGACTTAGGCGTCGATTATGTCAATATCCGGGAGATGGGATCGGGGACGGACCTGCTTTCTCCGCGCATGTGGAAGACCCTGATCAAGCCCAATCTGGAAGAGGTTTTTTCTGCGCTCCAGGCTCCGAAGATCAATCATATCTGCGGCTCCACCGATCTGATCATCGAGATGATGAACGACTGCGGCGCGGATGCGGTGAGCGTGGATCAGAAAAACAATGTGGCGGAGTCCCGGAAAAAACTGGGAAATGACGCCCTGATCCTGGGCAACTTCGATCCGTACGGTACCTTGGTGCAGATGGATCCCTCCGAGGTGGACGCAGTCATCAAAAAATGCATCGATGACGGGGTGGATGCGGTCTGGCCGGGCTGCGATATATGGCCGGATGTCAAGGAGGAAAATATGAAGGCCTATGTTCAGGCGGTTCGTAAATATGGAAAAGAGCCTACCCCTGCAGTGGGGCGGGTGTGATGTTTGGGATCCAGAGGGCTCAAGCAGAAAGCCAAAAAATACCTTTATTGGAAGGCGGATTATAAATCGGCGGAGGGATAGATTTATGGGAAAAGAAGAGCGTAGAGAGGAACTGTTGAAGGAGCTCCACGAAGGAGTGGTGGAGTTTGAGGAGGATCAGGTCAAGGAGGCCGCCCAAAAGGTGCTTGATGAGGGGTTGAATGCCTATGATGCGGTGATGAACGGGCTGGCCGCAGGGATGGAGGAAGTGGGAGAGCTGTATGACCAGCAGGAGTATTTTGTGCCCGAGTTGCTCATGTGCGCGGACGCCCTGTATGCGGGCCTGGATATCCTTCAACCCCATATCACCCTGGAGGATCTGGGGGATAAGCCCAAGGGCCAGGTGGTCATCGGCACGGTCCAGGGCGATGTGCACGACATCGGCAAGAATATCATCAAGATGATGTTTGAGGTGGCCGGGTTTACGGTCCATGACCTGGGCCGGGACGTTCCCTTGGAGAAGTTTGTGGAGGAGCAGCTCCGCACGGATTCGGAAATCGTGGCCCTGTCCGCCATGATGACCACCACCATGATGGGCATGGAGAAGGTGATCAAGATGATCAAGGAAAAAAACCCGGATGTGGCCATTATGCTGGGCGGCGCGCCGGTGACCAGCGATACCGCGGATCTGTTCGGGGCGGACGGGTACGCCGAGTCGGCCGGCAACGCAGTCCAGGAGGCCATAAAGATGATCAGCCGGCTCAGGGAGATGCAGAACAAATGATAACAGAAAACGGTTTTTGACCAGTCGAGGAGTGGCCCGATAATGAGTGAAGCAGGCAAGGCGAAGGTTATTTTTCAACCCTCCGGGAGACGGGGAGAAGTGGATAAGGGGATAAACATTGTAGAGGCGTCCCGCCGGCTGGGCGTGGATATCGAGACCCTTTGCGGCGAGAAAAAGGTGTGTGGCAAGTGCAAGGTCCGGGTGGAAGAGGGGTCGTTTGAAAAGTACGGGGTGGTTTCCAGCCGGGCCCATGTGAGCCCCTGGCAAAAGGAGGAAGAGAAATTCATAGGCCCTGAGCAGCGGGCCTCCGGGTACCGGCTGGGGTGCGTGGCCCAGGTCGCCGGGGATCTTCTCATCTTTGTTCCCGAGGAATCCCGGGCTGGCAAACAGGTGGTGAGCAAGGCGGCACGGGACATTGAGATCGAATGGGATCCTGCGGTCAAGCTGTATACGGTGACGGTGACACCGCCCAGTTTTGAA
>JAWLET010000028.1:0-18375 GCA_041685955.1 Desulfobacteraceae bacterium
ATCGGTGGTGGTCTTGCCGTGGGTTTTGACGAGAATGGGGAGATCTATAAAATCCTCCCCGTTCCATGCTTCAAACGGCTTTAGCAGTTCCAGCCGCTCAGAATCCGGATCAATGTTCACCGCCACCCGGGACCCATCTTCGACCGGCGGGCGGTATCCTGCCCGGGAAAGCACAAGCCCGTCATGGGGCAGGTCCGGGGGGTCTGGAGGATGGAGCCTAAACCGGACCCCGTCTGCACCCAACAGGGTGTCTTCCGCAGGATCGAACCCGGTCTCTCCCGAGACCGCCAGGGCCGCGGCCATGACCGGTGAGGTCAAAAATGCCCGGGTTTCCGGATTGGCATCGTTCCTTCCCCGGAAATTGCGGTTGAAGGTGGTAAACAGGACATTGGGCACCCCCTTCTGAATATCTTTTCGGTCCCATTGTCCGATGCAGGGCCCACAGGAGGCCGAAAGGATCATACCTCCGGCCTGTACGATCTTGTCCAGGATGCCGTCCCGCTCAATGGTCTTATAGACCTGGGCGGAACCGGGAGAGAGCATAAACGGAACTTTTGCCCTGAGCCCGTGTCGGGCCGCCTGTTCCAGTATCATGGCAGCAGCATAAAGGTCGGAGTAGGATGAATTGGTACAGGAGCCTAAAAGCACTGCGGAGATATACTCCGGCCACTTCTGAGCAGCCGCAAGGGCTTTGAACTCACTCACCGGAGTGACCCTGTCCGGACTGTAGGGGCCGGCATGACTGGGCCGAATTCGACCCAGATCGATCTCAATGACCTCGTCAAAAACCTGTTCAGGGTCTTTCAGGCAGATATCGTCCTGGGACAGTATTTCCTGGACAGAGCGGGCCCAGTCCGCATCCGATTCCCGACCCACATTTCTCAGATAGGCATCCATGGTTTCATCATAGACAAACGCCGAGGTGGTGGCCCCGAGTTCAGCCCCCATATTGGTGATGGTGGCTTTTTCGGTGGCGGACAGGGATTCCGCGCCTTCTCCGAAATACTCAATTATTTTGCCGGTGCCTCCCTTTACACTGAACCGCCTGAGCATCTCAAAGATGACGTCTTTGGCAGAGGTCCAACCGGTCAGTCGACCCCGAAGCCTGACTCCCATCAGGTGGGGCGCAGCAGTCTCCCACAAAAGCCCGGCCATGACTTCGGCTGCATCCGCGCCCCCCACCCCCACGGCCAGCATGCCCAGCCCTCCGGCATTGGGCGTGTGAGAATCGGTCCCGATCATCATACTGCCGGGGACAGCATAATTTTCAAAAACCACCTGATGAATGATCCCGGATCCCGGACCCCAGAACCCGATGCCATATTTCTGAGCCGCTGACGATAGGAAATCGTACACCTCCCGGTTGGCGGTCAAGGCCGTTTTGAGGTCATGCGCTGTGCCTTCGCTGGTCCGTAGCAGGTGATCACAGTGTATGGTGGCCGGGACGGCTGTGTTCTCCTTTTTCGCCTGCAAGAACTGGAGCATGGCCATCTGGGCGGTGGCATCCTGCATGGCGACTCGATCCGGCCGGAGCCGGATAGCATTCTGTCCCGGCACCAACACCCGTGATGCGGTGGATTTTTCCTGGTGCAGAAAGAGTATTTTTTCGCAGTAGGAGAGTCCCCTGCCGAGAAGCCTTCGTTTATCCCATAAAATCGATTCTGCCGCTTTTTTTTCAAAAGGGTATTTCATTTATTTGATCCTCTCTGTATCTCCCCATGTGTGGTATTCTGAAATGGTGTCGCCAGTGTACTGACCGACCGGCAATATTCTCATTTGCATAATTCCGCTTCAATTGGTAACATCGCAAAACTTTCGGTGCATCCTACTCCAAAAGGCGCCGAATGTAAATTATTGCTGAAAAGGGAAGGCGAATCATGGGCCTTACACTTTGGCGGATGTTGAAGTGATGGAGCCGAGGCCGTTTTGGAGGAACGAACATGACACAGGGATGGGAAGCAAAAAAGGGCGAGATGGTTCAGTGGGACACTCAGGATCGACCGGTGGTGCCGGATCATCCTCTTGTCCCCTATATTGAAGGAGACGGAATCGGTCCGGACATCTGGGCCGTCACCAAAGCGGTTCTCGACGCTGCGGTTGAGCGGGCCTACCAGGGGAAAAAGACCATTGTATGGGAGGAAGTGCTGGTGGGAGAAAAGGCTCAGGCAGTCTATGGGCAAGATCATCCCCTGCCCCGGGAAACCCTGGACATCATTATTCGGTACGGTATCGCCATAAAGGGGCCTTTGACGACGCCGGTGGGGGGCGGTTTTCGATCCCTGAACGTGGCTTTGCGCCAGGTCCTGGATCTGTATGCCTGCGTGAGACCGGTCCGGTACATCCCCGGGGTCCCGGCGCCGGTGACCCATCCGGAGCGGGTGGATGTGGTCATCTTTAGGGAGAATACCGAAGATGTATATTCAGGGGTGGAATGGCCTGCCGAATCTCTGGTGGCAAAAGAAATTATTGAATTCGTAAACCACAAGATCAAGGATGGCAAAGGCCGGCCCATATCTCTTGAAAGCGCGGTAGGCATCAAACCCATGAGCAAGCACCATACGGATCGACTGGTGACCATGGCTATTCAGTATGCCGTTGAGCACCATAAACAAAGCGTTACCCTGGTCCACAAAGGAAACATCATGAAATACACGGAAGGCGCCTTTCGGGACTGGGGATACCAGGTGGCCGCCACCCATTTTCCAGATCAGACCCTTACGGAGACAGAGCTGTATGAGCAGTTTGACGGCATCCGGCCCCCGGACCGAGTGGTCATAAAGGACCGGATTGCAGATGCCATGTTTCAGCAAATTTTGCTGAGGCCGGAGGAATATGACGTCATTGCCGCCCCAAATCTCAACGGGGACTATCTCTCGGATGCAGCCGCGGCCCAGGTGGGGGGGCTGGGCATGGCGCCCGGCGCAAACTTTGGTAAACGGTGCGCCCTGTTCGAGGCTACTCACGGGACGGCACCGAAATACGCGGGACTGGACAAAGTGAACCCTGGATCACTCATCCTGTCCGGGGTGGAGATGCTCCGGTTTATGGGCTGGAATGAAGCCGCAGACCTTGTGCGCTCAGCCATGGAAGAGACCATTGGCCAGAAACAGGTGACCTATGACCTTGCCCGACAGATGGAGGGTGCGATAGAGGTCAGCTGTTCGGGGTTCGGCGAACGCATCATTGAAAATCTCTCGACGTAGGTCAATGATTGAAGGCATTACAAATATGCTGGTGCCGCAATCCCCAGCCGCAAGAATTCACGGTTTTTGTTGCTTTAATGGTATGCCTTAGGGCATGAAGTACGGAGGGCCGACCCGGTGGCGCATAAAAACAAGAGAAAGGTTTTGGTGATCGATAACGATCACCTCATGCGAGAATTCATAAAAGATCTGCTAACCCAAGAGGGATACGAGGTTGCCACGGCCGAAAATGGGCTTGCGGCACTGGATATCCTGAAAACCTCCGTGCCTGATTTCATTTTTTTGGATTTGGTGATGCCCCGGATTGATGGGAAAAAACTCTGCAAGATTATACGGAGCAAGGGTCGATTTGATAAGACCGCCATCATCATTATTTCAGGATATCTTGCTGAAATGGAAACGGATTTTGAGGCCCTTTCCGTACAAGGAACCATTGCCAAAGGTCCCTTGAATGAAATGGCCAAGAATATCCAGTCCCTTTTAAATGAACTAAACACCGCCCCACCCGGTTTTTTCTGCAAAGAAGTCATGGGAATGGGCGACATCTTGCCGAGGAGAGCAACGCGAGAACTCCTTTCCATCAATCGGCATTTTGAGGTGATCCTGGAAAAGATGGCCGAGGGCATACTGGAGATCACCGCTGATCAACGGATCGTCTACGCCAACCAGCCAGTGCTTCAATTGACCGAAAAGCCCGAAGAAGCCCTATTGGGCTCACGCCTGGATGAACTCTTCTCAAGAGAAGACGGGGAGCGTATCGGCGAGGTACTGCGGGCTGTCCCCGATGGACCGCAGTACATAACCGAAGCGGCTCCCCTCCTTTTGAATAATTATCTTGTCACTCTCAGCGCCATACTGATCGACGGAAAAACCCAGACCACGATCATTATCATGAACAATGTGAGCGATCGCAAGCTGGCTGAAAAGCAATTGAAACTTAGCATGGAGACTTTGAAAAAATCGCTCTTCGGAACCATACAGGCCATGGCGCTCTTAGTGGAAAGACGGGACCCCTATACAGCGGGGCACCAGAAACGTGTCAACAGCTTAGCCTGCGCCATAGCGAATGAAATGGATTTGGATAAGAAACGCTTAGAAGGCCTCAGCATGGCCGCACTTATTCATGATATCGGGAAAATCGCTCTGCCGGCAGCCATTCTCAGTAAGCCGACCCATTTGAACGATATGGAGTTCAGCTTGCTCAAAAGACATCCCCAAGTCGCTTATGAGATCCTGAATACAATTGACTTCCCATGGCCCCTGGCCAAAATTGTGATTCAACACCACGAACGGATGGATGGAAGCGGCTATCCCAACGGACTTTCAGGCGACCAGATAATGATGGAGGCCCGAATACTGGCGGTGGCCGATGTTGTAGAGGCCATGGCATCCCATAGACCTTACCGGCCCGCCTTGGGAATCGATGCGGCATTAAAAGAAATCTCCGCAAACAGAGGGACCTTGTACGACGAAAAAGTGGTGGATACCTGTCTTTTTCTTTTTAAAGAGAAGGGCTTTCAGCTGTGATTCCTTTTAGGGTCCATAACAGGTGCTTTCCTGCACCATGCTTTTGAAACTGCTTCGTATAATGACTGGAGGTTGCCTATTTTGTCTTGACACGAACTGCAATTTTTGTTTAGAAGAATCAATTTTGCTCAATTTTAAAAAGTTGGGTTTCCATCTTGTGATTGGAATAATTTCCATCATATTCATGAAGGAAAAGAGCTGAAAAATAGAAAAAAGGATTGTCAATTCCGGCATTACATCCTGCACTTGTGAAATAGGATTGGTGGTTCAGATAGAAAATGCCTTCTGAGGTTATGTTCCAAACAAAAGAATTGTGCAAAAGCTATGGGGCCCTTCGGGCTGTCCACGAGGTGACCCTGGATATCGGCCCCGGGGTGCATTCGATCATCGGACCCAACGGGGCCGGTAAAACCACGCTTTTCAATTTGCTTACCGGGTTTCTCTCTCCCACCAGCGGCAAGATCATCTATATGGGTAAGGATATCACCGGCTTGCCTCCATTTAAGGTCTCTCAACTGGGTGTTTCGCGCTCCTTTCAGATTACAAGCCTTTTTCCTGATCTAACGGTTTATGAAAATATCCGGATAGCGGTCCAGTCCCGGCTCAGAGCGTCCTATAATTTTCTGATTTCCTCCAAGAGCCTGGAAGGGGTGCAAGAGAAAACCCAAAACGTGCTGAAGCAATTGAGCCTGACACGGTTTGAAGGCTTAGAGGTAAGGAATCTTTCTTACGGGCTACAGCGGGTTCTGGATATCGGGATTTCATTGGCAACGGATCCAAAGCTGATTTTGCTCGACGAGCCGACCTCCGGAATGGACCGCGCAGATGCCAAACAGGTTATTCAACTGGTGTCCGAGATCTCAACAAAAATTCCTATTGTCCTTATCGAGCACAATATTGACATTGTGCTTTCCATTTCGGACATCATTACCGTCATGTATCAGGGGACAATATTGGCTCAGGATACGCCGAACGAAATTCAGCAGAATGAGAAAGTTCAGGAAGCTTATCTCGGGGGGTACTGAGGTGCTTTCATTACAGGATGTACATACTTTTTACGGAGATAACCATATTCTGAAAGGTGTCTCCTTCAAAATAGAAGAAGGAGAGTTGGCGACCCTTTTGGGTCGAAATGGCGCCGGGAAAAGTACAACCCTTAAGAGTATTATGGGCCTTGCACCCTCCAGAAAGGGGCAAATCCTTTTTAACGAAACGGAAATATCCCGTCTCAAGCCCCATCAGATTGCATGGTTGGGTTTGGGATATGTTCCGGAGGAAAGGGCCATTTTTCCCAGCCTGACCGTTGCTGAAAACCTGACCTTGCCGGCCCAAAAGAAGGGACGGTCTCTCTGGAACCTAGAAAAAATCTACCAAAATTTTCCCGTCCTCAAGTCGAGGACTGGTAACAAAGGCTTCCAGCTTTCCGGTGGAGAGCAACAAATGCTGGCCATTGCCCGTATCCTTGGCATGGACCTGAAGTTTATATTGCTGGACGAACCCACCGAGGGACTGGCTCCGTTTTTGGTTCGTGAAATCGGCCGGATTTCGCAGGAAATCAAAAAGACGGATATTACCATTTTGTTGGTAGAACAAAATACCAAGTTTGCGATGCAAATGGCAGACAGACACTATATTCTGTACGAAGGCAAAATCGTACATCAGGCGACCAACGAGGAATTCAAAGCGGACAAAGAAGCGCAAACAAGATATCTTGCGGTATAGGAGCGACAGCTTTTTCCACTGGTTAAACCAGGGGAATTATTTGGACCGAAAGTGTTGCAAATTCCCTGTAGATAAGCGTTACCAAATGCGAACCTTAAACGTTGAGGAGGGACAAAATGAAGAAAATTTATACGTTTTTGCGGGTTACAAGGGTATTGGTTCTCATTGCAGCCTTCAGCTTAATGATGGTTCCTACGGGTCAGGCTGCGGAGCCGGTGAAAGTCTCGGTGCTCACCGACATGTCAGGCCCCTATGCCGGTATCACTGCGGCAAATGTGGAGGCTGCCAAATTGGCTATTGAAGATTTCGGCGGAAAGTTACTGGGGCAGGACATCGAATTTGTCGCCCGGGACAATATGTGCAAAGCGGATGTGGCCAATCAAAAAGCCAAAGAACTTTATGAAAAAGAAAAGGTCGATGTCATCTTCGATTGTCCCAACAGTGCGGCCGGCCTGGCGGTTTCGAACCAGGCCTTGCTCCACAAAAGGCTTTTTGTCAGCATCGGATCGGGAACCACACGTCATACCGGTCCTGACTGCAATCGTTATACCTTTGACTGGGCCTACAATGACTACATGATGGCGACTGCAGTGGGTCTTTGGGCCGCTGAAAACCTTGGAAAGCGGTGGTACACGATCACAGCGGATTATGCCTGGGGCCATGATCTCTTCGAGCATTTCACCCATGCGTTGAAGTCTAAAGGGGGAACCCTTCTGGGCAACGACATGGTGGCCTTGGGGACCTCGGATTTCAGCCCGTATATCATCAAAGCCAAAAATGCGGATCCCGATGTGTTGGTCTTGTTGAATGCAGGAAAAGATGCGGTCAACGCCACCAAGCAGGCGAGAGAATTCGGGCTGAAAAAAACGGCGAAAATAATCCATGCCCTTCTCTTTATTGAAGGGATTAAGGCAGTGGGTGATGTTTTTGCCGATGACTATGTAACCGGTGCCTGGTACTGGAAAAGCAAGAATCCGGGATCCCGGGAATTCGTGAACAAATGGCAGACCAAGTTCAATAAGCCGCCGAATTGGATGAACGCGGCCACTTACAGTGCCGTCACTCAGTATCTGAAAGCGGTAGACCGCGTTGGAAGCAAAGCCCCAGAGGCCGTGATCAAGGCCCTGGAAGGTCACACCTTTAACGACCTGCTGGCCGACCCTGGATACATTCGGCCGGAAGACCACATGCAGGTGGGTAGTGCTTATATTTTACGAGCCAAGAAATCAAAGGAGGTCACGGAAGCCTGGGATTTTTTTGAGATCATCGACGAAATTCCTGCTGAAAAGGCCTATATGGATGCCGCCAAAACAGATTGTGAGATGGGAGGATTTTAGGCCTTTGCACCCAGAATGAACGCATCCCGAATGATCCCGGGATGCGTTCTTCTTGCCGGAAAAATATTCTTACTGATGTAGGTTTTGCCAATGAATGCACAACTCGTATTGACGCAGCTTTTCAACGGGCTCATCTTGGGATCCATTTATGTACTCCTATCTCTGGGCCTTTCCATTATCTTCGGGATGTTGGGAGTCATCAACTTTGCTCACGGTGCATTCTATATGCTCGGTGCATATGTTGCTTACACTATTGTTACGTATGTTTTCCCCAATTTCTGGTTAGCCCTTTTTCTTGCCCCCATTATCATGGCCCTATTTGGTGCTGCTTGCGAGTTTTTTCTTTTGCGACGGCTTTATAAGTTGCCAATCATTTACAACGTTTTGTTTACTTTCGGACTGATGCTGGTTTTCCAAGACAGCATGCGGATGATATTCGGCAGCATGGGGGTCCCCTTTAATACCCCTGAATCGTTAGTGGGTGCGGTAAATCTGGGGTTCACTTACTATCCCACATATCGACTTTTTATGATTATCGTCACGGCCCTGTGTTCTCTCGGAGTCTGGTTGTTTTTGACCAGAACGCGACTCGGGGCAATCATTCGAGCCGGCACCGACAACAGTGCAATGGTCGATGCCCTGGGGATTAACATCTCCCGGATTTTCACCTTGGTATTTGCACTGGGCATAGGGTTGGCCGGGCTGGCAGGGGTTCTCGCCGCTCCCATCCAAAACGTCACTCACCTGATGGGGATGGATTTTTTGATCGATTGCTTCGTGGTGGTGGTCATCGGGGGAATGGGGAGTATTGCGGGCTCAATTATCGGCGGACTCATTGTAGGTCAGATTATTGCCGCTGGCATTATCATTTGGCCACCTATAGCCAATACGCTCATATATCTGTTCATGGCCACATTCTTGTTGATAAGGCCCCGGGGCTTGTTTGGAAGAGAGGGATTCCATGAATGAAACCGCGATTTCTGGGAGGAAGCTCATTGTCGCCTCGGCGGTGCTGCTCTTGGCTGTACTTTTCCCTCATTTTGCGCCGTACACCGCGCTGGCCAGTGAGATTCTCATTTTTGCGCTTTTTGCCATGGCCTATGACCTGGTGTTGGGTTATTCCGGAATGCTCTCATTCGGGCACGCAGCATTTTTTGGGCTGGGCGCCTATACCACGGGTATATTTATTCTCCGTGTGTATCCCTCCATTTTAGCCGCTTTGTTGGCAGGGATGGTCATCAGCGCCTTAGGGGCATGCCTGGTTGGCTTTCTGAGCATCCGCCGGCGCGGTATTTATTTCACCTTGATTACACTGGCCTTTGCACAGATGTTCTATTTCATCGCCTTTAAGTGGACCGGTCTCACCGGTGGTGATGACGGGTTACAGGGGGTTCCGCGCCCATCTATAGGGTCTTTGGACCTAACCTCCGAGATGACCTTGTACTACTTTATCCTGTTGTGCGTGTTCCTTTCCGTATTGATAGGCATTCGTGTGGTCAACTCCCCTTTCGGCAAAACACTCCAGGCCATTCGCGAGAACAGGGACCGGGCTATGAGTATTGGTTACAATGTGGACAGGTTCAAGCTGATCGTATTCGTGATCTCCGGTCTTTTTTCTGGCCTTGCAGGTGGGCTGTACGCTTTGCTCCTCAATTTCGTTCCTCTCGGTTCGTTGCATTGGACCATTTCGGGCGAAGTGGTGATTATGTCCATTGTGGGGGGAATGGGAACACTGTTCGGACCCATGTTGGGGGCGATAGGCATTATCCTGCTGGAAGATATCATCAGCAATTTTACAGATTGCTGGAGTTTTATCATGGGGCTTTTGTTTATGGCCTCGGTTTTGGGGTTCAGAGGCGGCATTATGGGCATCATCAGGAGAAAAAAACCTGCTGTTAGTCGGACTTCGTAACCTTAGGTGCTATCAGACGTCTTGTATGAGTTTGTCCTGGTTTGTCAATACCCTTTCATTTGTTTTCCCACTTCTGATAAGGCATAATTTTGGTAATCTGACATAAAAATTATCCCGAATAATAATCTCTTAACTTTTGTCGGTTAAGGCATATACTGTTTTTCGCAGTTAACAAGGAGGTAAGCAATGGCTGATTTTTGGGATGGCGAATTTGATACCAAACCCTGGAACGAGCTAAGAAAATATTGGCTGGATACATTCAATACACTGACGACATATGTAAAGACAAATGCTGAGTTTTACAGGAAACATTTGGCAAAGGTTGACGGCATCAATTCATTTGATGCCCTACTTGATGTGCCCTATATGACCAAAAATGAAATAAGAGATGCCCAGGCGCAAGGTGATAAGCGATTGCCATTGGGGACCATTCAGTCTGCAAGGACCGAAGACATTATACAAGTGATTTCGTCTTCTGGAACCACGGGAAAACCCGTCTATTATGGCATCACCCTTGAAGATTTGGAAGGCTGGAAAGATGCGCTTGCGAATTTTACTTATACGGCGGGGATACGCAGAGAGGACGTGGTCGCCCATGTTGTGGGCACCCCAATATTTGCTGGTGGAGAGCCATACTTCGAGGGAATGAGGAACATCGGAGCTGCCGTTGTTTGGACGGGAGGGCAACCGACCCAGCGGATGTTGGAAACCATACGCAATATGTATTGCACCGCCGTGCTGGGTACAACTTCTTTTGATTTGTACTTAGGAGAAAACTGCAAAAAGCTTATCGGCAGTGAAGCGAGAGATCTTAATGTAAGGAAAGTGTTGGGCGGAGGCGAAGCTGGACTGGGTGAAGAACAGATAAGGCAAAAAATAAGAGAGGCATGGGGCGCCACGACAATTCGGGAAATCATGGGGCTGGCCGATATCATGCCCGGTATGTGGGCAGAATGTGAAGAAGAGTCCGGAATGCATTTCACCGCTTCCAGGCACATTATGGTTGAGTTACTCGATCCGGACACTGGAAAACACCTCCCATGGGAGCCGGGTGTCCGAGGAGAGCCCGTTTACACGACCCTGTTGAGGGAGGCGACTCCTGTTATAAGGTATTCATCGCACGATTACATTGAAGTGGAAGGCGTAGAGTGCAAATGCGGGAGAACATCACCCCGGATTCGTTGTGTGGGCAGAGTTGATGACATGCTAACCTATAAGGCGATGAATGTCTTCCCGACCTCTATCAGGGACGTCATTATGACTCATTTCGGATCTGTGGCAACCGGATACGTTCAAGTGGTCAAGGATCGGCCCGGGCAGGTTAAATTTGAAAATCCGATACCGGTGGATATCGAGGTTACACCCGAAGGGCAGGATCCTCAGAAGCTTAAATATGAAATTGAAGCCAAGATTAGGGACCTCTTAACAGTGAGAATAGACGCAAATCTGGTTCCACCGGAAACTATTGAAAGGACTATGTACAAAACTGCGCTGACACGAGTCCGTAACCAAAAGTGATGAAAAAGCATCGAGTTGTTTATTGTTGATGCCTTAGATCAGCGCAGCGCTTCCCAGGGCCCCGGGGGAACCCAGCAGGATATCGAAGACCGTATAAAATACCTCCTTAGAAGGCCACTTGGTCCAATCCTTTCAATCCCAAGATATCCCTGGCTTCATCGGGAGTGGCCGGTTCGATCCCCAGTTCTTTGGCAATACGGGCGATCTTTTCCACCTGCTCTGCATTGCTTTTGGCCTTTACCCCTTTTTCAATGTACAGATTATCCTCCAATCCGACTCTCACATTTCCGCCCAGCAACAGGGAAAGCGTACACATATTGAACTGGCTCCGTCCAGCTGCGCAAACCGACCAGTTGAATTCCCCAAGCAGCTTCTTGGCCGAGTTGAACAAAAAAAGGAGATTGTCCGCACCTGGCTGAATCCCTCCTAAAATACCCATCACGAACTGGATATAAATAGGTCGCTTCAGCTCTCCCCTGTTTACCATAAAGGCCACATTGTTCAGCTGGCCCATATCGTAAACCTCCAGTTCAGGTTGCACTCCATACTGTTGGAATACATCGGAAAACTCCCGCAGTGTCTTGAAGGTATTGGGGAGGAAGAAATCCTCGGTCATGGCGAGGTAATCCCTTTCCCACTCATACTTGAACTCGGGAAAAGAGTCCACCGCATGGAACAGACCAAAGTTAAAGGTACCGAAATTAAAGGACGCAAGTTCCGGCTTTAATTCGGGAACGGCGACCACTCGCTGCTCAGTGGTCATGCCGAGTCCCCCACCCGTGGTGATGCACAATACGATGTTGCAGCGCTGCTTGATCTTTTCAGCGACTTCCCGATAGAGATTTACATCCGCAGACGGTTGTCCGGTTTCAGGATTCCGCACATGGATGTGAGCTACTGCCGCGCCTGCCTCGTAGGCCCGGACCGTTTCTTCCACAATCTCGTCTGGTGTTATCGGTAGATAAGGTGACATACTCGGCGTATGGATGCTGCCGGTAATCGCCGCAGTAATAATCCGTTTTTGCATGAATTGCTCCTCTCTTTCTCAATTATTCCCTATGCATAGCACTCTGGGTGCGATTTCATTTCTTCCAAGAAGTCATCCACTATGGCCTCTTGATCATAGCTCGGCGTCCAATTCCACTCTTTTCGCGCCAAACCATCGTCAAGGGGAAGCAGAAATTTATCCAGGATTTTCTGCAATTCCAAGTCGGGTTCAAATGTGATGTTGGCCCCGGGCACTTTCTTGCGCACGATGTCAGCAAGCTCTTCCGCACTGGCCGTTTCACCAGCCCCGTCAATCAGGTAGTTCACCATCCGAATATCCTCAACCGGCGCCTCCGCTAGCATGACAATGGCCCTGGCGCCGTCTTTAAAGTACATGACAGGGCACCGGGTTTCCGGCTTGACGTATATGGTATAGGGATTTCCCTTGGCGCATTCCTCAATAACCCAGGAGGTGTATTGGACCACACCGGGTGTCTTGACCCCCGGCCCCACGATGGAGGGATAGCGAACACTGCGAAAATCCAACCCGAATTTTCGTTTGTAGAATAACCCCATCAATTCCGAAAAGACCTTGGTGACCCCGTAAAATAATTGCGGCCGCTGGATCGTGTAGTCGTTGATTACATCTTCCTGAATGTCAAGTGCGTAGGTGGCTAAGGTGCTCGAAAACAGGACCTGGGGGACCTGGAACAGTTTAGCAGCCTCCAGGACATGAAAGGTTCCCATGGCGTTGGCCCTAAAGGATGCGGCATGGTCTGCATCCGATGGCACGGAAAGCATGCCCCCCAAATGATAAATCGCTTTGGGGTTCACGGACTTTACCACATTTAAAACGTGGCTGAAATTTCCCAGATCTCCTCTTACGATGTCGATTTGATCCTCCACATCCTCCAGAAGTTTGGTGGAGGGGTTTATATCAAATACAACAATACCCTGTTCATTTTTCTCCAACAGGAGTCGGACCACCTGTGCGCCGATAAAACCTGTGCCTCCGGTAATCAATATGCTCATAATCTGCTCCTTTGTTAATGGCCGGGTTATGTAATAAAGATCCGGCAAAATACTGGATAGGTCACCTCCAAAGGCATTCGTTAGGTATTCGACGGGCTCTGCTGATAAAGGCGCCGGAGCCTGTCTAAGAATTCCTGGTCTCTTTTTTTGATGGCTTTATCCAGTTCTGATTTTGAAAAATCGAGTGTATAATCGTAAAATCCTTTACCGCTTTTGATGCCATCCTCTCCCCTGGCGGCCAGGTCCTTTAACGCCTTGGGCGGTTCTTTGGAGTCTGCGATGTGGGGAAAGAGGTTTTCGCAAACTTTCAACCAGAGTTTGGTGCCTGCGAGGTCGATGGTGAGCAGCGGGCCGATGCTGGCCAGCCGAAACCCGATACTGCCCTTGATGGCCTTGTCGATATCGGCGGCACTGGCGATCCCCTTTTCATAAAGATCAAGGATCTCCCTCACCATGGCTATCTGAATTCGATTCACCAGAAATCCCGGAATTTCAAGGTTGATTTTGACCGGTGCCTTTCCGATGTTCTCCAACAGTGCGTATGTGGTGTCCATGGTTTCTTCACTGGTCCATTCGGACTTGACCACCTCTACCGTAGGGACGATATGGGGCGGATTAAACCAATGTGTGGTGATCAGCCGCTCTTTGTGTTTAATTTTTATTGCGATTTCCCCGATGGTCAGAGAAGAGGTGTTGCTGGCAATAATGGCATCTTTACTGCACAAAGCTTCCACCTGCTCGAAGAGCCCTTGTTTTAGTTCCAAATCCTCAGGGGCAGCTTCCACAATAAAGTCGCTCCCTTCTACGCTCCGATTCAGGTCGGAGGTGGTGGACAAGCGCTCCATGGCTGGAGCGATATCATCCTTTTTGATCAGATCGAATTGAGAAAACAGCTTGAGGTTTTGCTCAATATGGGCGTGTGCAGTTTTTAAAATGGAATCTTGAATGTCATACACCGTCACCGGATATCCCCCCATGAGAAAACTCTGGGCGATCCCATGCCCCATGAGGCCGGCTCCCAAAACCGTGATGTTACGTATGGCTTCTTGTTTCATAAAATATTCCTTTCAAATTAGACTACCTATCCCTACCTGATACCCATGATATAAAAGAGCCTACAGGGCCGGATCTGGTATCATGCTGACAGTACTCTGGGAAGCCACAGGCAGAGTTGCGGAAAAAGGATGATGAGAAGCACCACCAGCACCTGAAGGCACACAAAGGGGATGATTCCCCTGTACATCTCAGGGAGATCAAGCCCCACATTGATCCCTTTTAGATAAAATATGGAGTAAGCAAAAGGCGGGGTCAGAAAGGAGATCTGAAGACTGGTACAAATGACCAGCCCCACCCACAGGGGATCAAATTCCAGGGTCAACAACATGGGCGAAAAGATGGGTACAATAATCATCAGTATGCCGATCCAGTCTATAAACATTCCTAAAAACAGGATGATGAGGAGCACAATGATAAATATCCCCCAACGCCCCAGCCCGAATCCTAACAGCGTATCGGTGATGACCTGGCCGCACCCGGCACTTAAAAATGCACCGGTGAAAAGACTGGCAGCAATGGCGATAAAAATAATCATCGCAGTAACCCGGATGGTGGTATAACAGTTATCTTTGAAGCTTTGCCACGTCAAGCCCTTATAGGCCAGTCCCAGGACTGTGGCCCCTATGGAGCCGACCGCCCCGGCCTCAGTAGGAGAGGCCACGCCGAAGAAGATGGAGCCCAAGACCAGGAATACAAGAAAGAGCGGGGGAAAGAGATATTTGATACCATCTATCAGGGATTCCTTTGAAAACAGCTTGAGACGTTCTTCCGGTGGAAGGCTGGGTCCCAGACTGGGATTGATGGCACTGCGGATGATGATATATAGGATGTAAGACAGGCCCAGAAGGGCGCCGGGAATGATGGCGCCGGCAAACATCTGAAGCACGGACACCCCGGCCATGGGGGCGTACAAGATGAGCATGATGGAAGGGGGAATGAGGATGCCCAGGGTACCCCCGGCGCACACACTTCCGCTGGCTATCGATTTTGAATAGTTGGCTTTGAGCATGGAAGGGACCGCCAGCAGCCCGATGGCGGTCTCGGAGGCACCGACCACCCCTGTGGTGGCGGCAAAAATCATGGCCAGGACCACTGTGGCCACAGCCAGACCGCCATTGAGCCCGCCCATCCACCGGTGCAGGATTTGAAAGGCCTTCTGTGCAACTCCTGAGGTCTGCATCATGTTCCCCATGAAGATGAAAAGGGGAACCGCGGCCAGGATATATTCAGAGAGGACGCCGTCCATGACCCGGGGACCGATCATATACAGATATCCGGATCCTGAGGTCAGAATGCCGAAGAACACGCCGACCGTCCCCACGCCAAACGCCAGAGGGAAACCGGCCATCAGGACCAAAAGACTTAATACCATCAATATGGTGGTTAACTCAGGACTCATGGGGTTCTCCTTTGAAAGCCACACGCAATGCCCTTAAAAATTCCGCTATTCCTTGAAGGAAAAAAAGGAAGAGCCCGAACACAATGGCTATTTTAAAAGGCGCTAAAGAAGGCCGCCAGACACTGGCATGACTGGTTTCTCCGTGGACCAGCGCCCACCACGCACCCTGTCCGCATTTATATAAGAGAATGCAAAATAGGGGAAAAAATAGAAAAATGTAGCAGATTACATCCATTCTGGCCCGCCCCCTGGCAGAGAGCTTGCTGTAGAAAAGGTCCATTCGCACATGTCCCTTCTGATAATGGCAATAGGCGGCGCCGAGCATGGTGTACGTACCATAGAGCATGTAGGTGATGTCGAACGCCCAAAAATTGGCCTTGTCAAAAAGATAACGTATGGTGATGTCATATCCGATGGCCAAGGTGAGAATCACTATCAGGAAACTCGCACCTTTCCCTGTCAACTCACTGCTACGGTCAATGATACGGAGGAACTTCTCCATCAGACTACCCTCCATAAAACGTCAGGATATTACCTGGAAATCCAGGTAATATCCTTGGGATTAGAGAAGTGGGTTTGTGGGCCTCACCTCGATTTAGTGGGGAAGACTGTACAAATTGTGATAAGGATACCATTTTTCACTGAAGTCTTTGATGGAATTCCATACCTTGGCGAAATTCTCATCTTCTGCTGCGCGTTTATCCAAGTATTCATCTGCCCATTTCTGCATGGTCGATATGGTTTCCGGGTCCATGCGAACAAAGGTAACCCCCTGTTCTTTAAGAAACTCGACCGCCTCCATATTTTTCTGTTCCATCCACAGCCACTCGTCCAGCCGGCTCTGCGCAACCGCGGCCTTGAGTCCCTTTTTTAGATCATCCGGCAGCTTGGCATAGGCGTCTTTATTGACAATCAATTCCAACTGTGAGGCCGGTTGATGGATGCCGGGAAGCATGACATATTTGCAGACCTCCCAGATTCCCATAGTTTTATCAAAGGCAGGGATGGAGTATTCGGCTGCGTCCAGGACCCCTCTTTGCAGGTTGGGCATAATCTCTCCACCGGGACAGAAGATGACGGAAAACCCATGCTCTTGGAGCACATCGCCCATGAGCGGCATCATCCGCATCTTTAATCCTTTGAAGTCCTCCAATTTTCGAAGGGGTTTTTTGGCCCACATGAAGTCTTCCATGGCAATGGGAGCAGCGAGGAGTACTTTCACATTAAACCCGTAGTCCTCATAAATTTCCTGATAGAGTTCCAAGCCACCGCCGTGGTTAAACCACATCTGCATGCCCAGGGCATTCAATCCGCCAGGAGCCGCGGTAAACAGCGGGGCAACAGGGATTTTGCCCACATACATGGCGGAATAGCTGAACTGGGCCTGGTATGCGCCGTCGCTGACGGCCTTTATCCCCTCAAAGGGGGGCACCAAGGCCCCGGCGGGATGGACCTCAAAGATCAGTCTGCCGTCCGTGGCCGCCTCGACTTTATCAGCCAGGCGGACTAATGTCTCGTGGAACAACATTCCGGCAGGCACAAACCCCTGTACTTTCCATTTGACAACTTTGTCTTTGGCCAAGGCAGGGGTTGCAAAGAGTAGAATCAATCCGACCACAAACAGAGTTCTAAGCGTCTTTTTCATAATATCGACCTCCTTGAATGATGGGTTCTTTTTGTTGCTGTCCACACTAAACAAAAAACGTCAGCACCTCCTTTCTCAACAGGGTTTTTGGGTTGGCAGACCACGTCATGCCAATTGTTTTAGTCTTGGCTTCCTGTCAGGTATTGATCAATTGTGCGGCGTCCATTGAATTGTATTCGGTTTTGGTCTATAATCGAGCCTAACAGAGCAGGAGAACAAGTTTGTGAGAGTCAAATGGCTCTCCAGGGCATATGGCGTTTCAATCGAGCCATGACTGTCCGTTGGCTTTCTTCTTAGGTAGCGATCCCAAGAAAACCTCTTTAGCATAGAGCTCCAAATTCAGTCAATTAATAAATGATTTTTTGAATGCGTTTGTTTTCCTGGTGATGTTATCCTGAACCATAATGAGGAAGCAGATGGAAAAGAATCTCTGAAAATCAGGTTATTATTCCTCATTACTGCTGAGACTAAAGACCGGTGCAATAGGGTTCGTTCCCATCAGATTGAGGCTATGGAAAATATACAGCGGTAACAGTAATGATTACGGAGCGTTTTTTGGGTGGGTGTAGGGGAGAAGTTTGTGAAAAAAACCGCCTCTGCATAAAGAGGTAATTTGGTGGGCGTGGAAGGGATCGAACCCTCGACCAATTGATTAAGAGTCAACTGCTCTACCAGCTGAGCTACACGCCCACGTTATATCGGTTTTTTTTGATGGCGCGCCCGGCAGGATTCGAACCTGCGACCTACGGGTTCGAAGCCCGGCGCTCTATCCAGCTGAGCTACGGGCGCCATATGTTATTGATGACTTAGGTACCAAGGACAGGACTTTTTGTCAACAATTTTTTGGCCGAAGCCTTTTTTTCTTGACATGCGGGGACGGTTGGTTTAAAAAATACGTTTTCAATTATTTGACGGACAGGATAAATCTTATGAAGACCTTTGTTGCCAAAGAGCAGAACGTAAACAAGAAGTGGTATCTAATGGATGCTGAAGATAAGGTGTTGGGAAGACTTGCCACCCAGGTGGCCACGCGTCTG
>JAWLET010000260.1:0-4160 GCA_041685955.1 Desulfobacteraceae bacterium
TGGAAAACGCGGATGCCCTGGCCGATCACCTCTCTTATATTGGGCGCCTAAAAGAGAATGGCATATTCGTGGTGGGCCTCACCCATATAGGCGCCAACCGGTTGGCGGACGGCAACGGGGTGCGGTATTCAGAGGGCCTCACCCGTCAGGGAAAAGCGGTGATTCACCATTTATTGGAAAATGGGTTGCTGGTGGACGTGGCCCATCTCCATCCCCAATGCTTCTGGGAGTTGATGAGACGCAGTGAGGCGCCCATTGTCAGTTCCCATACGGGCATACGGGACATTTTTGATACGCCCAGAAACCTGACCCTGGAACAGGTGAAGGAAATGGCTCAAAGGGGTGGGGCAGTGGGCATCACCTTCAATCCGGAGATGCTCGGTCCGTCCGATACGGCGAGCCTGGATGACGTCTTTGCCCACATAGATACGGTGGTCCAGCGGTTGGGGCCGGAAACCGTGGGGATCGGCTCTGATTTCTGCGGATTCGATTCGGTCACCGAGGGGCTGGAGGATGTCAGGGGGATTGCCGATTTGTTGGATATCATGCAGGTCCATGGATATCCCCACGATGCGGTGGCCCGGATTATGGGGTATAATTGGGTAAGGGTCCTAAAGTCCCTCAATCCACCCGCATAACGGGCATATTGCGTCGCTTTTCCCGGGTCAAAACGCCTTGTATGAAACCGAAAGAAGGGTTGTGCCCGTCAAGGGGGGAACTCCGGAGGTGTGGCGCCTCACCATGACCCTGCCGGTGTTGAACCATGCCGGAGAAATCTTGTTTCTGGTGTCCGGAGAAAGAAAGCGGAAGATGATCACCAGACTTTTCAGGGGCGACCCATCCGGCCTTCCGGTGGAAAGAATCCACCCGGTGGCCGGAGCGGTCACCTGGGTGTTGGATGGGGCAGCGGCATCGGGGTTGCCCGAAAGAGGTGGGGGATGACATCGACTCAAGGGCATACGTGGGTTTTGGCAGGGGATGTGGGAGGGACCAAGACCCATCTGGGTCTGTTCAGGCAGGGGAAAACCCGTCCGGTGATCAAAGTGATGGAGACCTATCCCAGCCAGGAGGCACCGGATCTGGAGCACATTATCGCCCGTTTTGTGGCCCGGCATCAGGTCACGGTTTCCGGGGCATGCTTCGGCATTGCAGGTCCGGTCATCAAAGGAAAGTGCAAGACCACCAACCTCCCTTGGGTGGTTTCCGAGGCCGGTATTCGGAAGCGGTTTCATTGGGATCGGGTACGGCTGCTCAATGATCTGGCAGCCATGGCCCTGGCCATCCCCCTGTTGCGAAGCCGCGAGCTGTTTCCGCTGGTCAAGGGGAAGGCCATGGCGGACGGGACCAAGGTGCTGATAGCGCCGGGAACAGGCCTGGGCATGGCCTTGTTGGCGTGCGAGAAGGGAAGGTACATTCCCATCGCTTCGGAGGGCGGGCATGCCGATTTTAGTCCCACTACCGCGGCCCAGGTCAGGTTGTGGCAATTCCTGCAGAAGCGGTATGATCACGTGAGTATAGAGCGGGTGTTATCAGGCCCGGGCCTGGTGAATATCCATGCATGGCTCAGGGATGCAGAGGGCATGATAGAGCCGGCATGGCTGTCTGATATGATGAACAGAACAGATCCGGCCCAGGCGATTACCGATGCGGCCATGACCCACGAGGATCCCCTTTGCATGGCCGTGCTGGATATGTTTGTCTCTATTATGGGCGCTGTTGCCGGGAACATGGCCCTGACAGGATTGGCCACAGGCGGGGTCTACCTGGGAGGGGGGATACCTCCCAAGATCCTTCCCAGACTCCAGGAGAACGGATTTGCCGGGGCTTACACGGACAAGGGACGGTTCAGGGAGGTTGTACAAGGCATACCGGTTCGTGTCATCCTCAATGAGCAATCCGCCCTGTTGGGGGCGGCTGGTGCTGCGTTCGAAAGTCACAGCAAAAAGGAAGGATAGCCCGGTCAGTTCCTGTTGTAGGACAAATCAATATGTGCTATATGATTCATAAAAGGTGTATGGTTTATCTTTTGTAGCGGTTAATCGTTTCGTTAGTGAGGGGCTCCATGGAAAAGAAAATACTTATTGCCATTGATGATTCGGAAAATGCCAAGCGGGCCGTGGAATTTGTGGCCACCGCCTTTACGCCCGCTCACAGGGCGACGGTCTATAGTGTGGTGTTGAGTACGCCTGCCATATGCGACTTGAACAGCCCCGGTTTAACGCCCTATTTCATGTCCCAGAAAGCGGCCTTCTGTCAGGTGGAAGATCAACAAAAGGTCCTCATGAAAGAGGCGTTGGAGGCGGCCAAAGAAACCCTGGTTCAGGCGGGTTTCCAGGAGGCGCATGTCCACACCAAGCTGGAGACCCAGAAGAAAGGGGTGGCCAGGGGGATTCTGGAGGAGATCGGCGCCGGCTATGACGTGGTGGTGTTGGGCCGGAAGGGTGTAGGCCGGGTCCAGGAGTTTTTCATGGGGAGTGTATCCCAGAAGGTGCTTCACTCCGCACGGGACGTATCCATCGTGTTGGTGGACTGAGCCTCTATTTAGGTTACCTTTTTAAATTTTGTCTTTACCGATCCGCATATGGGGCAGTTATCCGGGGCCTCGTTTTCACTGATGTAGCCGCAGACCTGGCACACGTAATAGTCGGTCTCCCGGTCAGCCAGCATATCGGTCATGGCCTTTTTATAGAGTTCCGCATGACGGTTTTCCACATCCCTGGCCTGGGAAAATGCGTTCATGGCATGATTTTCGCCTTCATTTGACGCATCATTTATGAGCTTGGGATATTCCTCCACATTGGCCTTGATTTCGTTCTGAAAAGCGGTCTCAAGATTGTCTTCGGTGGACCCGATCTTGCCGCGCATCAGTAACAGGTATCGCCGGGCATGAACGGATTCCGCATCGGAAACCGCTCGAAACAACCTGGCGATTTGGGCGTAGTCCTCCGCATCCGCTTTTTTGGCAAATGCCGCATTTCGGATCGCAGCCTTGGACTCCGCAGCAAATGCATAGGCCAGATTTTTTCCGGTTTTTTCCCCCATGAGCGCTACCTCCTGTTCTTTTTTGGAACCACTATACGAAAATGGATGTCGAGAGGTCAAGCGTGGTGGGTGTGGGGCCGGGCTGCCAAGATCATCCGCGTCCCATGATCAAAAACTTGTCTCATGAGACACTTATGTATCATTATTTCATGCGAGACAGTAGGGGGTTCTTTTTTGTTCCCTGGTCATGACCCTTTTTTCAATCTTACTCCAGGCCCAACTACCTGATTTTAGGATAATTTATATCGGGATAAGAAGGAAGAACCGTTTTCGGGGGACACCGGTTACAACCCGGCAACGCCTGTTGTTTGGATACGCCCTGATGGTGTGTCTCATAAAAATACAATTATATTCAGGGATTAGGATGTCCGTATTTTGAGACAAAAGTGTATTGAAAAAAGCGGCGAAATCCAGGTGTACCGAAAGGGGTAATCCTATGATAAGTGATGGAAATGTCAATAAATAGTGGACTCAATCTCCCAGAGCCGGTGCATTGGCACAGCTTGTGCTGTAGATGTAGTAAACAAAAGAACTCCTTGACAAATTCCGTCGGCAGAGGGGTATGATGTCATGAAAGCGTTTAACGAGTGCATTTTGAAGACAATTGATTTGGTGGATAAAATGATCGCCCTGGCCGATGAAGGGGATGATGTTCGGGAGGATGCGGGGTGTGGTGTCTTGTACGGTGTGCTGCGGGATTCGGCATTCAGGATCAAAGGCCTGGCTGAAGCGGAAAAAGCGGCACACATCCAAAAAGGCTGGTGGGATGGGTAATGTATCAGATGGATCCAACCGGAAGGGTTGGCCTTGGAATGTAACCTCTCAGGGAATGGAGTCAGGAAATGAGCAGAACAGATGAGAATCTAAAAGAGGCCTTTGCCGGAGAATCTCAGGCCAATCGGAAATATCTGGCGTTCGCAAAACAGGCGGACCGGGAGGGGTATGCTCAGGCGGCCAAATTGTTCAGGGCCGCAGCTGAAGCGGAAACAGTACACGCGCATGCCCATCTGAAGGCCATAAAGGGGGTGAAAAGCACCCGGGAAAATCTGAAGGAGGCCATTGAGGGGGAGACGCATGAATTTAAAACCATGTATCCCAAGATGATCGAGGAGGCCAAA
>JAWLET010000261.1:0-4129 GCA_041685955.1 Desulfobacteraceae bacterium
CTCCAGGGCGGTCCTGGCTGCGTCCTCCCATGATTCTTCGCTTGTCCCTACCAACTCAATGATTTTGTATGTGCTTCCAGCCATGCTTGTCCTCCTTTCGGTTGAAACAGGTTAAAAAAGCCTATTGACCCTGCAGTGGTATTTCACCTCCTTTCTATTCGAGATATTTTTCACAAGCTCCATTTATCAACAGTTTATCAAACTGTTTTTTTCCTTGCAAGATTTGATTTTGCCTTTGCGGTTTCATCTTGGCGATTTTGATTGATGAAAGCGGGCGCAGGGGGATGCATCTGTGATTCGGACCACGGTGCCAGAAACGCCCTGCGGTTGACACTTCTCTTTGGGTTGACTATTATCCTTCACCTTGATGTCCTGCCCTCAGGTCCTTCAGGGGGGTAAACATGGCTCTGTGGGGATGCTGGAATGCGGTTGAACAAAACAGGAAGGATTACAGACAACTTTTACGTGGCGGGCCATCCGGCGATGCCGGTCTATCTGATGGATGGTCAGACCCCTGTATTGTTCGATGCCGGTCTATGGAGAGATTGGGAATTGAACAATAAAGGGGTATCTGAAAACCCGATGCAGGCCTTTGGCCCGAATCTCGCCCAGGGGGTGGGTGGGAAGCCGTGGACATCCTGATTGTAAAGCTGAGCGCCATAGGCGATGTGATCCATTCCCTGCCTTTTTTAGAGGTGCTTAAGCATCATTTTCCCCAGGCCCATATCGACTGGGTGGTGGAAGCGCCGGCCGACCGGATCGTTGAGGGGCACCCGGCCATCCGCCGGGTCCTGGTATCTCCCAGAAAGTCGTTGCCTCACCGCCTTTTAAAGGAGCGTGACCGGCGAGCTTTGACCCGGGATGTCAGGCGGTTTTTAAAGGCCCTCAGGGCCCGCAGATATGACCTGGTCATCGACCTTCAGGGATTGTTTAAAAGCGGTATCCTCACAGGGCTGTCTAAGGGAAAGCGGAAGATCGGCATGAACGATTCACGGGAAGGGGCCGGGCTCTTTTTGAATGAACCGGCTGTCCGGGTAGACCGTGACCAGCATGCCATTGATCGGTACCTTGAAACGGCACGATATCTGGGCTGCCCGTCCCTGAAATGGGAGGGGAGGATCCCGGTCAGTGACAGGGATCGACAACACATAGACCTGAAACTGCTGCAACATGGCATCGATACCCGATGTCTGATAGCCGTCAACCCGGTGGCCAAGTGGGCCACCAAGCTGTGGGCCCCTGAACGGTTTGCGGCCCTGGCAGATAAAATTACCCATGAGTGGGCCTGCCAGGTGATCTTTACCGGGAGTGATGCGGACAGGAAGGTTATGGACCGTATTACGGCCGCGGCAAAGACAAAGGTCCATAATTTTGCCGGCGAAACCGGCTTAAAGGAACTGGCCGCACTGTATGAGCGATGCAGGCTCTTGATCAGTACCGATACCGGACCCATGCACCTCGCTGCAGCCATGGGATGCCCGGTGGTGGCCCTGTTCGGGCCCACCGCTCCCTGGCGGACCGGTCCCTATGGCCAGGGCCACCGGATTGTGCGGGCTCCCATTGTGTGCAGCCCCTGTTTCCGGAAGCACTGCAGCCATATGACCTGTATGCGGGAGATCACCCCGGACCAGGTCTTCACGGCCGTGAAGGCCGTGTTTCAGAGGTCGGAGACCGGAGGTGGGATGTCAGGTGTCTAAGATCAATAGGGGAATCTGAGGTCTGATGTCAAACTGACACCTGAAACCCGAAACCCGAAACCTACAAACAGACAAGGAGCATACCCATGGCCATAAGCAAGGAACTGCTGGATATTCTGGCCTGTCCCAAGTGTAAGGGGGATGTCTATTTAAACGAGTCCGGAGACGGGCTCATTTGCGATCGCTGCAAATTGATGTATGAGATCAAAGACGACATCCCCATTATGCTCATTGATGAGGCCAGGCCGTTAGACCGATAGGCTTTCCCCATGTGTGTTCTTGGAGCGGGGACGGGAAACCTGAACCCTCTCCTGCAAAGAAAAAACAAGAGAGAAGACCCTTTGAAGTCTTATTCTGAGCTTTTGTTATCCGGAGGAACGTATGAGATGGAGACGTAATTCATCAGTCGAGACAGGTGCTTGTTTGACCATTTCTTTTTTACTCTCTTTGGTGCTGATGGCTGTTTTGTGTGTGAGGACAGGCTATGCAGAGACCAAGGCCCTTCGAATCGGAGTCCTGGAGGAGCCCAAGACCCTCAATGTGTGGCTGGCTTCGGATGCCTGGTCCAGCCGGGTCTTGAGCCAGATTTACGAACCCCTGTATATCAGGGATCCCAAGGACCTCAAACTGATCCCGTGGCTGGCAGCGGATGACCCGGTGTATGATGCGGCCGGCCTTTCCTATACCGTTCCCCTGAGGCCGGGCAAATGGTCGGATGGATCTGAGATTACCGCAGCGGATGTGGTTTTCACCGGCCGGCTTATCCAAACCTTCAGGATCCCCAGGTTCATCTCCAACTGGGACTTTATCCAAAAGATCGAAGCCCTGGATTCACACACGGTGCGATTTGTCCTCAAAGCGCCGAGAGCCATCTTTACCACCCGGACCCTGACCACGCCCATTGTTCAAAAAAAGCGGTGGCAGCCTGTTTTGGAGCAGTGTGCATGCCAGAAGGAATCCCTGTTGAGGGTACTCAACCATGAGGTTACCGATCCGGTGAGTTCCGGTCCTTTTGTATTGAAGCAGCGGAAAAAAGGCGCCTTTCTTTACCTTGAGAAAAATCCCCATTTCTTTGCCCAAGGAAAAAAGATCGCCGGATACCGGCTGGGGCCCCATGTTCCGGGACTTATCTTCAAGACATACGGCACCACGGACGCGGCGGTTCTGGCGCTCAAAAAGGGAACCATTGATTTTTTCTGGTGGGGCCTGCAACCGGGTTATCTTCCGGATCTGGACGCGGATCCCAATGTCCGGATATTTTCCAGTCATAAAAGCGCCCTGTATTATTTGGGGCTCAATCTCAGGAAAGCGCCTTTTGACGATATCCATTTTCGACAGGCCTTGGCCACCCTCATCGATAAGGAGTTCATTGTCAAAAGGATTCTGCATAACTATGCGGTTCAGATGGATTCCATTGTGCCGCCCAGCAATACCTTCTGGCATTGTCCGGATGTCCGCCGATACGGGGAGGGACTTGACCGCAAGGAACGGATTCGCAAGACTTATGAGATTCTCCAGGAAGGGGGGTACAGCTGGAAAAAGCCGCCTGTAAATGCCAAAGGGGAGGTGGTTGCCGGTGAGAAGATCAAAATGCCGGACGGCCGGGAGATGCCCGACATCACCATACTGACCCCCCCGGCCGATTATGATCCGCACCGGGCCATGATCGGCATCATGATACAGGAATGGTTGAAAATGGTGGGCATTGAGGCCGTGGCCAGGCCCATGCCCCTGGGGGCCATGATCCATCATGTCAAAACCCGGCATAAATTCGATTGCTTTGTGCTGGGCTACGGCAGTCTCTCTTTGGATCCGGATTATCTGCGCAATTTTTTCCTCAGCACCAACAGCAAACCCAAAGGGTGGAATACCAGCGGGTACCATAACCCTGAGTTTGATCGTCTTGCAGAGGCCTCGGCCTGCACCCTGGACCGGGAGAAACGGAGAGGTCTCATCTGGGACATGCAGAAGATTATCATGAGGGATCTTCCCTGGATTCCCCTGTACTGCCCCAAATTGGAGGAAGGAGTCCGGACCGGCCGGTTCCAGGGCTGGGTCAATATGGTGGGGGGTGTGGGAAACAAATGGACTTTCTGCGGGATGAAACCGGAGTGAGGCCGGTGAGATCGGAGATCGGATATCAGACGTCGAAGATCAGATGTCTGATGTCTGAAGTTGAACCTCTGAACCTCTGAACTATGAAAAAGAAGATCGGAAAACTGCATGTCTTGACCGACACGGTGTTGCAAATCCGTTTTTCCCATGTCCAGTTGACGGAGATGGCCATCCATGGGGGGGCGGACACCATCCAGTTTCGTCAGAAGACGGGGTCTTCCCGGGAGATGATTGACTTGGCCCGGAAGATGCGGGCCCTTTGCGCTGATCGAGGGGCGGCCTTTATTGTGAATGACCGGGTGGATATCGCCCTGGCC
>JAWLET010000262.1:0-4125 GCA_041685955.1 Desulfobacteraceae bacterium
ACTTTTTCGCCGGGCAGCGGGTTACAACAATTGGCGAAATGGAGCAACACATCACTCATTCCATGGACCTTGATCGAATGTTCCCCCCTGGGCCGCTTGAGCCGCCCCACCATCTTGCTCACTAACCCTCGGGATCGATCTTCTTTCAGCCCCAGCTTCGGCTTCAAACGACCCACCACCTGCCTGGCCGAAACCTTCCCGAAACCGATCTGGGCCACCAGTTCTTCAGTGGACTGAAAAGACAGGTCTTCTGCAATGGCCTTGAGCTGTTTACTCTTGAAAAGATTGGAAAGGGTCACGTGCTCTTTCTGCATTTCTTTTTCCAGAATGCTTTTGCCCAGGCTGAGCCCCTGGTCTTTCTCTTCCTGCTTGATCCAGTGTCTGATCTTCGTTTTGGCCCTTGAGGTCTTGACAAACTCGAGCCAGTTCTTGCTGGGGTGCTGTTTGAAAGAGGTGACGATCTCCACGATGTTGCCGTTTCTGAGTTGATATTTCAGGGGCACCATTCTACCGTTGACCTTGGCCCCCATGCACTTTTCCCCGATGTCCGAATGGATACTGTAAGCGAAATCCACGATGGTGGCGCCCTTGGGGAACGCCTTGACTTCCCCTGTGGGCGTAAACACATAGACCTCGTCCGGGAACAGATCCATCTTCACCGTATCCAGAAACTCCACAGGGTCTTTTAGGTCTCTTTGCCAGTCCAGAAGCTGCTTCAACCACTTAAACTGCTCTTCGTCCGTCTTTTTGGCTCCTTCTCCTTCCTTGTATTTCCAATGGGCCGCGATCCCCGATTCCGCTACTCTGTCCATTTCCCAGGTCCGGATCTGCACCTCCATCCGTTCCCCGAGGGGGCCGATCACCGTGGAGTGAAGGGATTGATACATATTGGCCTTGGGCATGGACACATAGTCCTTGAATCTCCGCTGGACCGGTTTCCAGATGGAATGGATGTGTCCCAGGACCTCATAGCACTCCCTGACTGTGTTCACAATGACCCGAAAGGCCATAATATCGTACACCTGGTCCACATTGAGGTCTTGAGCCACCATTTTCTTG
The DNA here is from genome assembly GCA_041685955.1 of Desulfobacteraceae bacterium. GTDB lineage: Bacteria > Desulfobacterota > DSM-4660 > Desulfatiglandales > Desulfatiglandaceae > JAIPDZ01. The sequence continues at coordinate 1,060 of JAWLET010000262.1, forward strand.
TAGATACTGTAGAAATGTTTCTGCCTGCTCTTGATAACGGCTTTGATATTTACTTCCTCAAGCTTCCGGGTCAACTCCGCTTTGACCTCGGCCATCAACTCCTGCATTTCATTCCGTCTGCGGGCGGTTTCGTTTTTGATCCGGGTGTAAATTTCAGGTTCCAGATAAAACAGACACAGGTCCTCCAGGTCTGATTTGATCCAGTTGATTCCCATCCGGCCTGCCAGGGGGGCGTAGATATCCAGGGTTTCACTTGCGATCTGTCTCTGTTTTGCCTCCGGCTGGAAGCCCAGGGTCCGCATGTTATGGAGGCGATCAGCCAGTTTCACCAAAATGACGCGAATATCGGAGGACATGGCCAGGATCATCTTTCGGACATTCTCCGCCTGCCGCTCCCTGCGGTTCACCAGATGCATCTTGCTGATCTTGGTCACCCCGTCCACAATGGTGGCCACTTCCTCTCCAAAGACCTCTCTAATCTCTTCCAGATCGGCGACAGTATCCTCGATGGTGTCGTGCAACAGACCTGCGGCAATACAGATCACATCCATTTTCAGCCTGGCCAGGATATGGGCGGCCTCCAATGGATGAGAGAGATAAGGCTCGCCGGAAAGACGAATCTGACCTCTGTGCACTTTGGCGGAATAGACGTAGGCTTTTTCGATGAGTTGGATATCCGCCTTGGGATGGTACCTGAGGACCTCGGCGGTGATATCATTTAAGCGAATCATACAGGTCGGTCACTTTCTCTTTGACCCAGGAGACGGCATTCTCTATCGGGATGTGGGCACTTTCGGATTCAGATCTCAGTTTGAGTTCCACCTGTCCCTGATCCACCCCTCGAGACCCGATGGTCACTCGCAAGGGAATCCCCATGAGATCCGCATCATTGAACTTTACGCCTGCGCGTTCGTCCCTGTCATCCAAAATCACATCCACGCACTCATCCTGAAGGTCCGTGTACAGACGTTCCGCTGTTTCCATGACCTTTGTGTGGTGGATCTGAAGCGGCAGGATGGTCACCTCAAAGGGCGCAATGGGGATGGGAAAAATGATGCCCTTATCGTCATGGTTCTGTTCAATGGCCGCGGCCACGGTCCTGCCCACCCCGATGCCATAGCACCCCATGATAATCGGAAGCTCTTTTCCTTCCTCGTTCAGAAAGAAGGCGTTAAGGGCCTGGCTGTATTTGGTCCCCAGTTTGAAAATATGCCCCACTTCGATCCCCCGGCCGAACACGATGGAGCTGCCGCACCTGGGGCAGGGATCCTTAGGGGTGATGGTCCGTAGATCACCGAATCGCTCAACCCTAAAATCCCGGTTCAGATTGACGTTTTTCAGGTGAAGGTCTTTTTTATTTCCGCCCGTCACAAAATTGCACAACCCCTCAATCGCATGGTCGGCCACCAGTCTGATGCCCAGATTCACCGGTCCCGCAAAGCCCACCGGCGCACCCGTCACCGCCTCCACCACCTGGGCAGACGCCATTTCCACACTCTGGGCAGTCAGAAGGCGCTTCAGTTTGGCCTCGTTCAATTCATGATCCCCCCTCACCAACACGCCGATGGTTTCGCCGTCGTCCTTCACGTAGATAAGGGTCTTGATGAGCCGGGACGGCGTGATAGACAGAAAACCGGTCACTTCTTCAACGGTTTTTACCTCGGGGGTCGCCACTTCCGTCAGGGGATGCATGTCTTCGGCTTGGGTTCCAGGATCCGGCGGGCGCACCTCGGCTCGTTCCAGATTGGCCGCATACCGGCACTCCGGGCAGTTAACAATCTCATCCTCGCCGGTCTCCGCCAGCACCATGAATTCGTGGGAATAGCTTCCGCCGATGGCGCCCGTATCCGCTTCCACCGCCCTGAATCTGAGCCCGCATCTTTCAAATATTCTCGAATAGGCATCGTACATGGCCTCATAACTTCTGCCGGCCCCTGCTTCATCCACATCAAAACTGTAGGCATCCTTCATGATGAATTCGCGGGCCCGCATGATGCCGAATCTGGGCCGAATTTCGTCTCGAAACTTGGTCTGAATCTGATAAAAATTGACGGGCATCTGCTTGTAGGAGTGTATCTCCTTTCGTACCAGATCGGTGATCACCTCTTCGTGCGTGGGACCAAAGCAGGCCTCCCTGCTGTGCCGATCCTTGAACCGGAGCAATTCCCGGCCATAAAATTCCCACCTGCCGCTCTCCTGCCAGAGTTCAGCCGGTTGGACCGCGGACATCAGAATCTCTATGGCTCCGGCCCGGTTCATCTCTTCCCTGATGATTTGTTCTACTTTTTTGATGGATTTGAGCCCCGTGGGAAGATAGGTATAGATCCCCGAAGTGAGCTTTCGAATCATGCCCGCGCGAACCATCAGCTGGTGGCTGACCACCTCCGCATCCGAGGGCACTTCCTTGTGTGTGGGTATGAAATACTGGGAATATCGCATAATGAGCTATTCGACTCCTCCTCGCTGTCTATAGGCGGGCTTCAGGTTTCAGGGCTTGGGACCAAGGTTTTTCACTTCCTGTATCAATACCTCAGCCAGATCCGCCTCCGGGACTTTCCTGACCACCTTCCCGTGTTTAAAAAGGATTCCCTGCTTTCGACCGCCGGCAATCCCCACATCCGCCTCTTTTGCCTCCCCGGGCCCGTTCACCACGCACCCCATAATCGCCACTCTGGGAGAATGGGGAATATCTGAGATCGCTGCTTCCACCCGATCGGCTAAGGAGAACAGATCAATCTCACACCTGCCGCAGGTGGGACACGATATAATCTCGGGTCCCCGGGACCGAATCCCCAGGGCCCGGAGAATTTCGTAGGCCACCCTCACCTCTTCCACCGGATCCCGAGTCAGGGACACCCGAAAGGTATCCCCAATGCCACGGGCCAGCAGATATCCGATCCCGATGGCGCTCTTGACCGTGCCGGCAATCAGCCCGCCCGCCTCGGTTACCCCCAGGTGGAGGGGATAATCCACCTGTTCACTGAGGATTTCGTAGGCCCTGATGGTTCGCCTGACATCCGAGGATTTCAAAGATATTTTGATCTGGTCAAACCGCAGAGACTCCAG
>JAWLET010000263.1:0-4121 GCA_041685955.1 Desulfobacteraceae bacterium
GCCGCGGGTTACGATATCCGGAGTGCGACGGCTTACCGTGAGACCCTGACCGCTTTTGATGCCATGCTGGGTTTGGACCGACTCCATCTGATTCACGTAAACGATGCACTCAAAAATTTGGGTTCCAGGGTGGACCGCCACACCCATATCGGAAGGGGGGAAATCGGTATAAACGCCTTTGCGTTGGTTATGAATGATAAACGTCTGGCCCACATTCCCAAGATTCTGGAAACCCCCAAGAAAGAGGCCGGTATGGATTGGGATCGAAGAAACCTGGATTGTCTGCTTGATCTAATCATCTCCGCTGGGCCAGCATCTTGGCCATGAGGGAGCCGATCCCCTGGGGCAGCATCTCTTTCGGGGCTAGTTTTCCCAGGAGATCCAGAAAGGCCTGGGCAGGCGGCGACAGATGCTGATTTTTGAGGTGGGCGATACTCACATCCAGGAAGATACGGGCGCCCTCTAATGTGATAGCTGCCAGTCTTCCCTCCTTTAGTTCCATGGCGGCAGACTGCTTTACCAGGAAGGAGACCCCGTCGCCCCGTTGAACCACCTGTTTAATAAACTCCGTATTGCTTGTCTCCATCAAGATGTCGGGTGTGCACCCGTGCCCTGCAAATAATTGATTGACCAGCCGTCGCGTCCCCGAACCCACCTCTTTCATAATGATGGGTTCCCTGGCGATTTGATCAAAAGGGACAGCACGTTTTCCTGCCAGCGGATGATCCGGGGCAGCAATCAGGCTCACTTCCTCCATACTGAATGGGGTAAAACAGACGTCAGGATGGTCTTGGGCCTTGGCGATGATGGCAATCTCGTTCTGGAAATTGACCAGACTGAGGGTCATATCGTGAGAACTTCCTTCATCCAGATGAATCTTGATGCCGGGATAGGTCTCGCGAAAGCGGGTAATGATCAAGGGCATGAAATAGCGCGCATAGGTTTTGGTGGTGCCGAGCCTCAGGACACCTCGCTTTAGCTCGTGCATATCCTCGATCACATCCTCCAACTCCTTTTCATACTCGAAGATTCGCTGCACATAGGGGTAAAGTATCCTCCCCTCGTCGCTCAGATATACCTTTCTGCCCCTTTTTTTGAAGAGCCTCAGGTTGCAAGTGGATTCAAGTTGCCTGATCTGGGCGGTGACAGCCGGCTGGGTAATAAACAGCTTTTCGGCAGCGGTCGTGAAATTTTCATGTTTTGCAGCCAGGGAGAAGACCCGGAGTTGGTTGAAATTGAGCATGAGTCATACCTCCTTTTCGGATGAGTTGGTTCCTGGTTATTCAGTATTATCATCCGGCCATCAACCGTCATTTGTTGCCAGTGGATTTTAAAAAACCCTCTCGCAACCAGACTTCGGATCAGAGCAGGTTGCCAAAGTTAAATAAATTTTAGAACTTAAAATTAATCATAACTTCTACTTATATATATCATAAAAAAAAAGAATTTGACAGAGCTAATTGCATTGATGAAGATACACACGCTCTTTACGTCCTTGTTCAAATAGAGTCAATTCCATCAGATATAAATGCTAATCGGTTTATGCTATTTTTATCGAATTCTTTTCAATTCGTCTGTTCAGACCCGAATTCTCCCGGGCCTTGTCCCTGATAGTGTCCGTGTCTTAAATATGGTTTTTTTGTCTATTACCCCTTCTCCTTTGGCATTTCGTGACCAGGCATCACGCCTTCTTATTAACCCAAGCGCTATAAAAAGGGAGGAAAAACATGGCAGATGAAATTGGAGGAAGGTTTCCGGATCCGCATGAGTATCAGGTCCCACCGGAACTGGAAGGATGGGAAGAAATGTACCCGTCCCACTACCTGTTCTCAAAGGACAGGGAAGCCTGGGAAAAGCAGCAATTCTGGTACCAGGACAAGATTCACGCTCCGGAGCCCGTGCCGCCTCTGGACCTGATTTTTCAGGAGGCCTGGCAGATCTCGCTGTCCCAGTACACCACGAGGGTGTTCTGCATCCCCCCGGCCCAGGGAATCGCCCAGAGGATGGTCGGGTGCTATATGTACATCTGTGCCATAGCACCTCCGCCCGATGAGATCATTGGGGAAAAGGCCGAGCAGTTCCAGAAGCGGGTGTTCTATGTGTTTGAACATTATGATGAGTTGTGGGACAAATGGTTGATCAAGTTCAAGGCCCTTGGGAGGGAAATGGAAGCCGTGGAGGTTCCCGATGAACTCCCCAAGTTTGTCCCTGAAGATCAGGTCCTCCCCGCGCCCACCGGTTGTTACGTGTCGTACGATCTCATAGAGGCATTCGATAAAATCGCCCTCAATATGATCAAGGCCTGGCAGTATCATTTCGAGATGTTGAATCTGACCTATCTGGCCTATCTCATGTTCGGCGATGTTTCCAGAAAGCTCTTCCCGGGGATCAGCGAAAGCGCCATCGGCAAGATGGTGGCCGGGGCCTATGTCTCCATGTTCCGTCCCGAAGAGGAACTGTGCCAGCTCTCACGATTGGCCGTTTCCTCTCGAGGCGTGGCGGACATCCTCAAGAGCGACAAGACCGTCGCGGAGAAGAAGGCCGAGCTGGAAAAGATCCCGGACGGGAAACACTGGCTTGAGGAATTCGACAAGGCCAGTGATCCGTGGTTTTACGTATCCTGCGGCAGCGGTTGGTTCCACTATGAGGGGAGCTGGCTCACCCACCTCGAAATCCCCTACAGCTATATCAAGAGTTATGTGGAACGGTTGGAAAACGGGGAGACCATCGAGCGCTCTCTGGACCAGTTAGACAAGGAAAGGGATGACACCGTTGCCAGTTACCGGGAATTGATCAAGACCGATGAGGACAGAAAGGCCTTTGACGAGGCCTACCAGACCATTCGGACCATCTACCGGTATGCCGAAGATCACCTTTTCTGGGTAGAGCACTGGCTTCACACCATCTGGTTCGCCAAGATACGCAAGTTCGGCAAACTCCTGGTCAAAAACGACATGCTCAGTGAGGTGGACGACATCTTTATGTTCACCCGCTACGAGATCCCCGAACTCCTTACCGAGCTCTCCACCGGCTGGGCCCTGGGCGTCGATATCCCCTTGCGGGGCGACTACTACAAGGCCAAGGCCAGCAAGCGGAGAAAAATCCTGGAGAATGCCGGCAACTGGAATCCGACCCCTGCCTTGGGCGTGCCGCCCGCGGAGGTGGCAGAGCCCTTTACCATCATGCTATGGGGCGTGACAACCGATAAGGTCAAGGAGTGGCTCAAGGGCGTGGGAGAAGTGGGCGGCGAGGGGGTCTCTGAGATCAAGGGGTTTGCATCTTCGGCAGGCGTTACAGAGGGTCCGGCCCGGGTGCTGAAGCGGCTCAAGGACATCTTGAATCTTCAGCCCGGAGAAGTCCTGGTCTGTCCCACCACCAATCCGTCTTGGGCGCCCGTGTTTACCAAGATCAAGGCCGCGGTTACAGACATTGGCGGGCTCACCAGCCACGCCGCCATCGTGTGCAGGGAATATGCCATTCCATCCGTTACCGGCACCGGCGTAGCCACATCCACGATCAAGACCGGGGACATGGTGAGGGTTGATGGCGATACAGGCGTGGTGACGATTGTTGAAAGGGCCAAGTAGCCTCATTCCGACCACGTCTCCATTTTCTACACATATCCGGCGGCAGCTTCTCTCCAGGCTTGAGACTTGGAGAGAAGCACCGCCAAGGCCGTCCTTACCGGGATCGGATCTGCAGAGGAGGGGACACACTTCAATGGAGATGCAGATGGATTACATTCTCAATTTTGAAAACCTGGATAAGAGTTGTCTTTCCGCCGTGGGAGGCAAAAACGCCAGCCTGGGTGAGATGATCAAGGCAGGCATCCGGGTGCCGCCCGGTTTCGCCGTAACCACCGACAGCTATCTGAGCTTTATCACCCAAACAGGCATCAAGGAGGCCATTTTCAGCATCCTTTCCGGTCTGGACCGTGATAGCGTGGATTCCCTGAACAAGATCAGCAAAAAAATTCAGGACCTGATCCACCATGCGGCCATGCCGGAAGAGATTCAGGGGACCATTGGGGAAGGCTACTCCCGGCTGTGCGACGCCTGCGGGGTAACAGACGTCCAGGTGGCGGTGCGCTCCAGTGCCACGGCCGAAGATCTGCCCACGGC
>JAWLET010000264.1:0-4108 GCA_041685955.1 Desulfobacteraceae bacterium
CCCACAGAGCCGAATCATGTATAACCGCAGGATTCTAAAACGGGCCAACACCATTGCCCCTTTTCTGGAATATGATCGCGATCCCTACATGGTTATATCAGACAAAAAACTCTACTGGATCCTGGATGCCTACACGGTTTCCGATATGTACCCCTATTCCACCCGATCTTCGGTTCCCTTTAAAAACAAGGCCCTCAACTATATCCGAAATTCAGTGAAGGTGATCGTGGACGCCTACAACGGAGATATCTCCTTTTACCTCATTGATGAAAAAGATCCTGTGGCCCAGGTCTATGCGGGTATATTTCCCGATCTTTTCAAGCCTTTTGAGGAGATGCCCGAGGACCTCAAAAGGCATCTGCGGTATCCCAAGGACTTTTTCAATATCCAGGCGGCCACCTATACCAAGTATCACATGGAAGAGCCTCAGGTATTCTACAATCAGGAAGACCTGTGGGAGATCCCTGATGAACTGTACGGCGATGACCGGCAGAAAATCGAGCCCTATTATATTATTATAAAACTGCCGGGAGGGGAAAAGGAGGAGTTTTTGCTGATGCTTCCGTTTACCCCGTCCAACAAGGACAATATGATCGGATGGCTGGCCGCAAGGAACGACATCCCCCATTACGGCGATTTGATCGTGTATAAACTTCCCAAGGAAAAGTTGGTCTACGGGCCCATGCAGATTGAGTCCAGGATAGACCAGGACACCGATATTTCCCGCGAATTGAGCCTGTGGGGGCAGCGAGGGTCAAAGGTCATCAGGGGAAATCTCCTGGCCATACCCGTGCGTGATTCATTTATTTACGTGGAGCCCATCTACCTCGAGGCAAGCCGGGAAGATACCGAAGATGCTTCCACCAGGGGCACACGACCCGGAGCCACCCGGAGGACCGGACCCATGCGGAGTGTGGAAAAAGCGAGGTCCGCTGCCCTGCCTGAACTCAAACGGGTTATTGTGACCTTTGCGGGCCAGGTGGCCATGGCGGAAAATCTGGACATGGCCGTGGCCTTGGCGCTGGGGGGAGAGGTTCTGCCCGGGGAAACAGCGGTTCGGACCGCTGTGGGCATTCTTGAATCCTCCCACCTCGGGACCCAGGCCCTGGAACACTACAACCGGGCCAGAGACAACCTCAAACAGGGAGACTGGGCCGGCTACGGCCGGGAACTAAAGAAACTGGAGGACCTGCTCAAGGAAATGGCCGGCGCAGGGCAATAGGGAAATACGGGCTCATTCCCTACGTCCGCTGATGAGGATAAAGGGCCTGCTATGGCAGTCTTTCTATCCTCGGGGATAAAGAAACCAATCACCCGGTTTTCTGAAGCACCATGCAGATGTCAGGGCCAAACCGTTTGATTTGCCAGTTTCTGACTTCTCTGATGGCGGTCATGTCTTCGGGCGTTCCGGGCTTTGCGGCGGCAATGGCCTGTATCTGAGCGTTTGTGCACACCAGGGCCGGATCTACGCCCAACGCTTTTCCCTTTTGGTCACGCCACCTTTTCAACCCCTTTACCCGAGCCGCCTCTTCTGGTTTGAGACGGTGTCTGGGTTTTCTGGGGTATACCGGGCAGGCCGCTTCCGGAAGGCTCAATCCCTCCTTGACGGTTTCAATGAGTCGACGGCCCATATTATGGATCAGTTTGGGGCTCAATCCTTTAATCCGTTTCAGTTCTCTTTCCGTTACCGGTTTGATTCGGGCCATTTCCATGACAGGTTCGTTGCCCAGGACCTTGAAATGAGGGCAATCTCTCCGCCTGGCCTCCTGGTCCCGGAAGGAAAGGAGCTTGTCCAGGACCGCCAGGCTCCTGGGATCTAACCGGGACGCCCCTTTGAAACTGAGAAACAGCGGCGTATTTTTCGGCACATCAGGGCGAACCCGGCTCAGCAATTCATTTTCTTCTTTGGCACAGAAAAGGAGCCTTTTTTCCGCCAACTCCGCTTTGAGCATATCGGCCAGGGGAAGGAGATACTGGATATCCTGAACCGCGTATTGGATCATGGCCCCGGGAAGGGGTCGTGTGGACCAGTCCTTTTTCTGGTATTTTTTGTCCGCCAGCACGGAAAATCGCTCCTTGAGGAGGCTGGCAAGACCGATTTCCCTAAAGCCCAAGAACCTGGCCCCGATCTGGGTATCAAACAGGGACCGGACCTTGATGCCGAAATCCCGGTACAGGGAACGGATGTCGTAGTCAGCGCCGTGAAAGACCTTTTCGATGCCGCCATCGGCAAACAGGGGGGCCAGGGGGGAAAGATTCTCCACCGAAAGGGGATCGATCACGAAATTTTGCGCCCGGGTGGCGATTTGCAGCAGGCAGACCCTTTCTGTATAGTGAAACATGGAATCACATTCCAGATCCACCCCGATGGCCGGTTCCTGTTCAAGAGTTTTTACGATATCCGGGAGGTCACGGGCCTTTTCAATGAGCCTGTATTCGATCGGATTGGATTCCTGTTCACCGTAATCCGGCATTATCCCCCTTCTCTGATCCATTTTATGAGTGCGGGTCCCTCCGTGTCGGCCCACTCTGAAGAAGCACGAAGCCTTATAAATGCGGCAAATATCTCGTTCATGGCGGACACTGCTTTTTCGATGAGGAAAATCTTTTCATAAAACAGTCCGTCCGGATCTGCATCCTGATCCTGCATAACCCTGGGCGCCTTGAACGACCTGAAATTCATCCAGGTGGAATCCAGGACAAAAGCGAATTCATCCTCTCCCAGTGCCAGTTTTATGGCTGCCCGGGTGATCTCTTTGTCTTCGGACAATGCCACCCGGGCCTCTCTCATGTAAGCGGCCTCCCCCGCACAGGTGATGGTATCCACACCCCGGTCGCTCTCAGATTGCAGGATTATCCTGCCGTCAAACCACACTTCAGCCTTGCCTGCTTCCTTCAAATCAAATACCCCTTGCTCCGTTTCCGTCCTAAACCACAACCACAGGAGAAATTCCCTTCCCAGGAACTCGGTTTGTTTCACTTTATCCAGCAGTTGCATTGGGGGTCTCCTCTGCAAAATGCCAGGGGGTCAATTGGTCGAGCCGATCCGCTGACACGTGGGTTTGTTGAACCCGGTTTTGGGCCAGAAAATGAGGACATACGGCCTCGAGGTGGATATCAAAGGTCTGGAGAAAGATCTCTGCGAATTCGTCGCAAACCTTGGCATTGAGAGACCCGAAAATGACCAGACCGGTGGTGTAATTCCAGATCATGTCATAGGTTTTGGAAACCGGGATCGCCCGTTTTAAAAGACGGAGCCGCACCGCTTCTTTGATATCCAAACGCCGTTGTTTGGGCAGGTATTCCAGTTCCTCTTCGGCCTTGATTTTCTCCTCGGCCTCAATGCAGTATTGTTTGACAGCCGTGGAAGGAATCTTTCTCTCGTCAATCCGAAGCGTCATGGCCACATAAGGTTCTTTCAAAAATTCAAGACCCTCAAACCGATTGTCGAACATATCCATGATATTGACCCAACCCGCGGAACGCTCATCAACACTCTTTTCATCGAGATGCCGAAATGCACGGCGACCCACTTTAAAAGAAAGATCTTCCAGGAAATCCTCGGGGAGCGGCCCTTTTGTCATATACCGGGTAAAGCTTCCGGATCCGGAAATTATGCCCATAAATGATGAATCCTTTCCAAGGAAATTTGAGCGTCGAGTGTGAGAACTTGGTTTTGCGTGATCCGTAAGGGGCATTCAATTTTTTTGCCTGCTGAAATGCATAGCAGAAGTCTTCTTTATTATCAATGTGCTTTTGGGAAAAGGGGAGGATATCTTGTTTCGAGATTCCCGGCAATGATCACAACGACATATTCCTGCGGAGGTTATCAGAGTACATGGCCGCGGTGAGCACGCCGGCCAACCAGGTCATCTGAGCTCCCGGGACAGGGGGCTCAGAGTTTCGGCCACTGCAGGTTCCAGCCGGTTTCCTGTTCATATGCATATGCGGCCTGAAGCACCCGTTCGTCCCTGTGTCTCGGTCCGATCATCTGAAGGCCTGCGGGGAGTCCGGCCCGGGTCAATCCGGCCCGTACCGTGGCTGCAGGGTGACCCGAGAGATTGAAGGGATAGGTAAAGGCCACCGCCCACAGGAGGGGGACGGATTG